>SKOF01000293.1 GCA_007120155.1 Thioalkalivibrio sp.
CTGACCGATACGGCAGCGCGCCGTCCAGGCACCGTCGCCGTCCGGGAAGCTGGATTCGAGTTGCCCGGTGCCAGCGCGCACATCGCCACTGGTGCTGGCGGCGCACTGGCCACCCCCGGTCACGACCCGTTCACCGGCCGGACAGGCAGCCGTGGCCTGGGTGTCTTCAGAGGCCACCTCCATGCGATGACAGCCATGGGTCGCCGGTCTTCCGGCCGGCCCCTGCGGGCCGGGGTCGCCGGCCGGCCCTTCGGGCCCGGTCTCGCCGCGCGGCCCTTCCGGGCCCGTATCGCCGGGGGGACCTTCCGGCCCGGCGAAGCCGACCAGTTGCGGACAGCGAGTCGGACAAGGTTCGGAGTTGACCGAGGCTGTGGCTGTCTTGCCGCGGATGCTCCAGGTCAGGGTGTCGTGGTCGTTGAGATTCCAGGTGGTCGCGAAAATTGAATAAAAAGTCGTGGGGGAGAAAAAGGTGGGCTGGCCGCGATTGGTCGGACTGGGACTGAACGCGTTGTTGCTGCCGTGGTTGATCGTTCGAGAACTGGATTCCAGGCTGACGTAGCCCCAGTGGGCGGTGATCGTGTCGCTGCCCTCTTCGTGCTCGACGCAGTCAACCAACGGAAAGATCAGTTGAGCCCGGCTTTCGACCGGCGCCAGCAGCAGGAAAAGCGCGAGCAAGAGCCCGAAAAGCACCACCCAGTCAAGGTTTGAAAGTCGATGGGTCATTCCGACGTCTCCTGTGCTACTGCCGGGCAGCACACCGCTCGCGCACTGGCCCGACCCAGGGCGCAGACCGCCGTCCATGAGCCGGACGTGTCCGGATAACTGGCCTTGAGCTGTCCGGCCGACCAGGCCTCGGTATCGGCCAGGAGCCGGTCGTCACATTCACCGCCACCGCCCATGACCAGCTCATCGGCCCCGCAGGCCGCCACGGCGGTGTCGCCATCGGCCTGCGTGACGACACTATGGCAACCAGTGCCGGCCGGTGCGGCGGGTTCGCCGATCGGACCCGGTTCGCCTTGCGGGCCGCGTGGCCCTTCGAAGCCTTGCGGCCCCTGCGGCCCCTGTTCTCCCTTCGGGCCGGCCAGGCCCTGCGGGCCGGGATCGGTGCGGCATTCGGTGATGCCCGTGCAGCGCGGGGTGCGCATGGCATGCGCCTCGGCCTGCTCGCCCAGCAGGTTCCAGGTGATTTTCAGGGTGTTGGGGTCATCCAGATCGACGTTCCAGGTGACCGAAAAAGACCGCCAGACAAATCCGGGCACGAACCGGGTTTCCTGGCGTCGATTGCCCGGCGCCGGTGAGAAATAGTTGTCGCCGCCCGGCGGCAGATTGACGACGAAATCGTTGCGGTTGTAATAGAAAAATCGCGCAGTGGCCTGGCCAGCCTCCTCGTCGAAATCGACGCATTCCGTTCCCGGATGTATCGGTTCCAGTTCTGCCACGGTCAAGCCCGGCGCCATGCCGGCACAAAGCGTTGCTGCGGCAATCAGCATGCGCACGGAAATGGGGATCGAGAAGGAATGGCTCATGAATTCGGTTCTCCGCAGCACAGTGCGCGGGCGGTGGCCCGCCCGATGCGGCAATTCACCGCCCAGGCGTGGTCGTCGACCGGCTGGCTGCTATGGATCACGCCAGTGCGCCAGTCACCGGATTGCAGGGGCGGATCGTTGTCGCAGGTGCCGGCGCCCGACAGCGCCCGCCGATCCGCCCCGCAGGAGGCTACGGCGGTTGCCTGGCCGGATGATTCGCTGATCCAGCTACAGGCCGACAACGCGTCGGCACCGCGGGGACCTTCGGGGCCTTGTTCGCCTTTGGGCCCCTGCGGGCCCTCCACCCCCTGTGGCCCGGCCGGACCGGCCGGGCCCGGCTCGCCCACCGGTCCTTTGGGGCGCGGCGGGCACACGCACTGGGTGGAGCGGCAGTAGATGGAAGGATTGTCTTGGACAATCACGGAGCTGTTAACCAGGAACCAGGTCATCGAGTCCTGCTCGGAGCGGATAAAGGTAAGCGCCGTGCCCTCCTTGTAATGCCACCCGCCAAGAAAGCGGGTTGTCTGCCCCTGATCCAGGGGACCGGGCGAGACAAAGTTCTGTTCACCGGCTTCGACTTCCCAAAGGGTATCGGGGTCTCGGTTGACATAAGCCATATGGCCGACAACCATGTCATGTTCTTCAATCACGTCGACGCAACTGAGTAGGGGCCAGATGTTCGGGCTGTCAGCCAGCAGATTGGTCGAGCTTATGGCAAGCGGGATCAGAACCACCATCCAGCACCAGCCCCGAAAGCCAGGCAGGGCATGGCCGATGGCTGAGCCAATATGCCGATTGTGATTCAAGATCGTGGTACTCCCTTAGGCGGCCTGAAGGCTGCTGGCAATGTCGCTTCACCCCCTAATGCCGTATTCTGGCGGGAAAAGTCTCACCCTTATGCTAACCTTTTTTCACAGTGCATCTGCCAGGATCCCCGCGAGGCCCGATTTGCCGGACCCAGCCGAAACAAGAGAAGAACCGTCCCCGGGGGAAATCACCCAGCTGCTGGAAAGCTGGCAGGCGGGCGACCACCGCGCAGCCGAAGCGCTGTCGGAGCTGATCTACACCAACCTGCACCGACTGGCCATCGGTCACATGCAGCAAGAGCGGCGCCAGCTCACCCTGCAGCCGACCGTGCTGGTCAACGAAGTCATGGCACGGCTGCTGGAGAAGCCTCCAGCCTGTCTTGATCGGGCTCACCTTTACGCACTGGCCGCACGCATGATGCGGCATTTCCTGGTCAACCAGGCCGAAAGCCGCATGCGGCAAAAACGCGGTGGTGGAGCCATTCACATCACCCTGAATGAAGATCGCTCGGCGGCCGAGAGTGTTGATGTCGATCTGATTGCGCTCAACCAGTCTCTGGAGTCGCTGGGCAAAGTCGATTCTCGCAAGCGCGACATTCTCGAGCATTACTACTTCGGCGGCCTGACCTATCCGGAGATCGCCCAGGTCACATCGCTGTCGCGGGCTACCGTGCACCGCGAGCTACGCCTGGCACGCGCCTTTGTCGGCGCCCGGCTCGGCGCCGGTGAAGCCTGAATCCGGAATGGACACAAAACGCTGGCAACGCATCGAAATGCTTTTCGAAGCGGCGTTGGCCAGGCCCGAGGATCAACGACGGGACTGGCTTGAAGAGGCCTGCGCCGACGATCCGTCGCTGATCAATGACGTGCAGGCAATGCTCGACGCCGATACCCACCCCGACGAACTGGCCGCCCGGGTCAGTCGCTCGATCGATCGGGAACTCAGCACCCTTCAACTTGAACCCGGGCAACGAGTTGGCGCCTGGGCCATCGAGAGTCTGCTAGACAGCGGCGGCATGGGGGCCATCTATCGCGCCAGGCGCAGCGACCGGGCCTATGAGCAATCAGTGGTCATCAAGGTTGTCGCGCTGCCCCTGAACGATGAGCTTCACGAACGATTCAGGCGCGAACGCCAGATCCTGGCCGACCTGAGTCATCCGTATATCGCCCGGCTGCTCGATGGCGGCACCCTTCCCGGCGGCGAACCCTACCTGGTCATGGAATATGTACGCGGCTGTGACATCGCCACCTGGTGCGATCGGCAACACCTGGGGTTGAGCGATCGACTGACCCTGTTCTGCCGGGTCTGCGAGGCCGTCCAGTTCGCCCATGCCAGTCTCGTCATCCACCGCGACATCAAGCCGGCCAACGTACTCGTCGACGATTCCGGCACGCCCCGCCTGCTGGATTTCGGCATTGCCTCGCTGCTGGAGCGCGGTGACGATAGCAACAACCTCCTCCAGGCCGAGGCCGACAATCGCCTTAGCAGCGCCTATGCCAGTCCGGAACAGCGACGCGGACAGACAGTGACAACCGCCTCGGATGTCTACAGCCTCGGTGCGCTGCTCCACCGGCTTTTGGCCGGTGAACCACCCCGACTGAATGATCAACCGGCCCGCCCGCTGTCAATGTCATGCCGGATTGACACGCGGGCCGACCGGGTCATCAAGGCGGATCTCGACGCGGTTCTGGCCAAGACGCTGGCGGAAGACCCGGAACAGCGCTATGCCACCGCACAGGCACTGATCGAGGATCTCGAGCGCGTCCGCCATCTCAAGCCAACCCGCGCCCTGCCCATCGGGCGGCTGGGTCGGCTGACACGGGCGATGCGCCGCAATCGCCTTCTTAGCGCCACGATCGCCGGCAGCGCAGTATTGGTCCTTGCTTTTATTATCGGCATCAGCGTCCTCGCTTTGCATCTCGACCGCGAACGTGAGCGCGCGCTCGTGGCCGCCGAGACGACCGAGCAGGTCTCCGATTTCGTCTTCGAATTGTTCGACGGCGCCGACCCGGAGGTCAGCCAGGGCGAGACGCCAACGGCCCGC
>SKOF01000070.1 GCA_007120155.1 Thioalkalivibrio sp.
GAGAACACCCAGAGGAATTGTTGCAGCAGTGGGGAACACTAGAACAACGTGGATCTCTGCCTGCTGATGAACCTTTTACAAATGCGATTCATCTAGATAACACAGGTAGGATGATTCCGGGCGCTAGACGTGTTTTTGAGGTTGAAGCTGATTTTACAAATATGTTTGTGGTAACGCCCGAGTCTGCGCCGGTCCTCCGGCAAATTGCTGGTGATGCTCAGAGTGTTTCAGAGATTCAAGCCAGACTTCAGAATCACGGGTTTGATGGATTGGCGGTTCAGGGCATTGATGATGCAATTAACGTAGCAGGAATTGATGTTGTTCATCAACAAACAGGGTTGCCGACTCAGTTGTTGCAAGATCAAGTAATCGCATTTGGTGGTCCTCACCAAGTAAAACTCAGCCGCCCCATTATTGATGCAGACCTTCTGGACCAAGCATTTGCAGACTTTGGCGCTGTTGGAGGGAGACAAGTTGCGGGAGTCCAGGCAACACATTTTGCAAGAGAAGCCCGGAAACAGCTTCGACCCTTCGTGGTTGGTGAGGCTAAAGCAACTGCCCCGTCTCCCCCTGAGTGGCTATCTGAACAACGTGGTGTGAGGTTTCTGCGCGATTCAAATGCGGAGCGCCATCCATTAGTTCCAGATGACATTGATTCAGCAGTTCTACAGCATCACCCAGAATTTGGTCCAAGAGTTGTATTGTTGGATTCTGACAGAGTCTCAAAAGCTACAATACCTGTAGAGAGCTTAGACCAGGGTACTGAAACTCTTGCTCGTCTGGGTTTCCAACATATGGACCCGAATTTTCAAGAAGAAGCAGTACGGTTGGCACATACAATGTCCAATGCTGAGAGACTTGTAAATAACTCTTACGCAGATATTGTTGGGCAAGTCACTGACCCTACGCCAATGGATCTTATTGCAATCGGTTTTGCTGAGAATCCTGGGCGTCTGTCTGTAGTGAGTGACATTGGGAACCCGTTTGAACTACGAGCGAATCTCGATGCAGTGAACCGTCGCTATAATCAGATCGTAGATTTTGATAATAACTTAATGATTGTCGAGCGCCCAGCAGGTGTATTTCATGCAATTGCTGGTCCACCCGAAATGCTTACACCAAAAGTACGAAAGCAGTTTAAAGAATTCGGTGTGTTTTCGGGGATGGAAGCTACTGGTGCCCACGGCAGCCCAATACGGGTTAACTCTGTTTGGAGGGAGAAATCTGGACGGGAGAGGGCGTCAATCTCTCCACTATATTCAGATATCAAAGCAACAGTACCGTTGGATTATGTAGTCCCCGGTCGTACTTCTGTTCAGCAGCCCCTAACCGGCGACGTATACTCTAAGTTTAAAAAGTTTGCTCTTGGGGACTTTAACCGAGAAGCAAAGCAAGCTGGACTTGACCCAGCTACTGAACTTGCAGATCCCCGAGTCCTCTCATTCGTTGATAGATATATCGATGAGTATATGGCTCGTCAGGGTGTGACAGACCCGAATTCCCTCAACCGTTTTGCTGATGCTTTAGAGTGGAATCTTGCCACAGATGTTAAAAGACTTGCAGGTGAAGATGGTACGTTCTTTGAGCAGATGCTTAAGGAACAAGCAAATGAGATGTCAAAAGCAACGGTACAAGGAAACTTTATAGTACCGGATGTGGAGGAACTGGCACTCACAAAAGGGTTTATTTGGGAGCCGCCGTGGCGTGGAAAACCTGGACAGCTTGTAGACCAAAAAACCAACGAAATCATTCCGTTTGTTGAAAAGAGTTCTGCAAAAGCGTTCCTTCAAAACTTCCACAGAGAAGCATCAGATCATACACCGAAGGAAATGATCTACTCGAATGCTTTTCAGGGATTTGATTCACATGCAATTAAGCCCACAAATACGGGGGTTGAATTTCCTAATGTTGCTGCTGAGGTTAGGTCTCACAAAGGAACCTTGCAAAAGGCTATGCAGGAAGCCGATGAGCTAACAGATCAGATGGATCAAGCGGCAGCGGTGCTGGAAGCAATTAAGCAGCATCGAGCACAGCCTAGAACTCCACCAAGCATTGAGCCTCCTGCTGGCGGTACGCCACCACCTGAGCCCCCAACGCCTCCTACAAGGCTTCCTCCTCCTGGTGATGAGCCCCCAATCCCAGGAAGCTCTGTAACGCCCGATCCAATGGAAACCCGAATCGCATTGAGGGAGTTGGAGCGTCATCGGCCAAGAGGCAGACACGAATATCAAGACGCACAATTCCTCCACGATCTAGGGGAAGTTTTTGGCGGTAGACCATCATTGAATAAGGACCTCCAAGGAATAATGGATCGACCGCTGGTTAAGATGTTTGCGCCTGTCCGTACTGCGGCACAGATTTTAGACCAAGAACTGACAAATTTGGGAATAACTCGTCCGACAGTTTTTAGGAATCTTGACGATGTATTGCAGGGAAAGACCATTGCGACGAACGAATCTGTACCGTGGATGCGTGAAGGGTGGGATATTGTTAAGAGGTTTGACCGTGGCGATAGACGGCGAGGTCAGCTTTATGAGGTAATGACTGCTTCAACTGAGCCAAACCAAACGCTTATGAATCAGTACGGTTGGCCAGATGAGAGATCCCTTCTAATGGATCAGTTTGGATTCTCCCCAGATCAGCGTCAAGCAGTCGATGAGCTTCGTGATTTCTTCAATCGTCTCCATACAGAAGCAGCAGGTTTCGCTGACGTTGGTTTCGTCTTTGATTATCTGCCGAGACTGCGTTACTTTTTAGACCTAGACTCTGCTCGGGGTTACCATAATTGGGAACAGGCATTGCCTGAAAACCTCAAATGGTTCGCAACATATGCACGCGAGGGAAGGCTAGAAACATACCATAAAGATGTAGGAAGAGTGATGGAAACCTATATCCGTGGTATGATGTTCGAGAAACACGTAAGGGCACCGTATGAGAGAGCTAGAGCCCTGGCTACAGATGACAGAGTACCGCCAGCGTTGAGAGATTTTGTTGGAAATGTTCTGCATGTAGCAAGAAAGGGACACCCAAAAGGTCATGATGCCGCACTACGCTCAATGACTGCTGGGTTTAACCATATCTCAGATGTAGCGTCTTCGATATTTGGGACCCCGAAACTTCATGTAACTGAATCGGAGGTAATGAGTGCGTTTGGGATGCTTGCTACAACTCAGTATCGAGGATTGCTTGGGAACTCCCCAAGGACAATTCTTCGTGAGTTTTATCAGCCGATGCTTGCGGCGCCCGAGATTGGAATCCGACGGGTTCTGAGTACGTATTCCACTTATCTTAAAGATCGAGCTGCTCGTCAAGAAATGAGTGAGCGAGCAATCCGGTATGGTTGGTCAGAGCCAAGTCGAGTAGCTGTGGCTAACTCTGAGTTCTTTACAGGTGAGTTGAAGAATGTGCTTGGAAGGACAGCGTTCGCACCAGAAGTAGCTGCGGCAAGAGAGACTGTAGCAAGTATGTGGGACTCAGTGTATGATGGATTGCCCAACTCTGCAAAGCTAGGGATTGAGGGGAACCCATTTATTGACCCTCTGTGGGCGTATAGGAAATTCTCTACTAATCCTGGGCGAGAGATTGCAGGAAATGCTGGATACCTTCATGCAATGGATGCAATCCAGCGTTGGCAGCGAGGAGAAATCTCCTTCGACCAAATGATGAGGCAGTCAAATGCTGGGCAGAAACCTTATTCAGTGCGTGAGGAATTTCGGGAGCTTGTAAGTAGCGGAGACTACGAAGGTGCCGCTGCTCGTATGGGCACTGAGGCAGCAGGAACACAGTTCTATTTTGGGATCGCAGAGCAGTCTGAGATGATTCGGAACGCAGGAATTGTTGGTCGTCTGGCAATGCAGTTTGGAAATTTCTCTAATCAGTTTGCGTGGCGGACAGCGAGAGAGATGAAGCATCGTGATTGGAGAGGAAGAATCTCATACGGAGCAAAGATTGCTGCGCTTGCTACGGTGCCAGGAACAATCGGTGCCAAGATCGGTTGGGAAGAGATGAACCGTTATAATTGGTTTTTGTCAACACAGTTTGGGGGAGGAATTTTCGTAGATCCGGTAGTAAACTTGATGCATGCAAACACAGGGCTCAGAAAGACAATTTCTGGTGGAGACCTAACGCCCGAAGAACGGTTTGCAATGAGCAGGTTTATGGATGTATGGCAGAGTATTCCGCTTAATCCTTATGGGTCAACAGTCCGAACCATTCGTGGTTATCTCAATGCGTTGCAGGACGAAAATCCTGCCGAAGCGATGTTTAGGATGACCATTACTGGGATGGACGAGAGCGCCGCAGCAGATAGATTCTTCGACTCGATGGGAGAAGATATTCAGAGGGAGATTCAACCACAACC
>SKOF01000560.1 GCA_007120155.1 Thioalkalivibrio sp.
CATCAGGCCGGATCCGTCCTCGAAGGACAGCGCGATGAATGCGCCGTCGGCGGTGATGATCTCCTCGCCCAGATAGATTTCGTCGCCTACGGCGAGCACGCGGACATTGCCGTCCGCATCACGGGCCAGCACCTCGCCAAACACATTCGCAACGGTTGCGATCACTTCGGTAGCCATGGGGGTCTCCTCCTGGAGGCGCCAGTTCAACGCTTCATTACTTTAATCATAGCGGGTTATTCACCCGTTCGGCGCCCGTACCGAAGCATGGATTCTTTACGAGGTTCCGGCGCGGGGTTCAGGCCGGACTGAGACGCTCCGCACCGGTGAGGTGCAGCACAAGCTGCACCCGGTCGTGCACACGCAGCTTGCTGAATACCGAGCCCAGATGCATCTTGACCGTGCGCTCCGTCATGCCCAGCTGCCGCGCGATCTCCTTGTTGGAGGCCCCGGTGGTGACCGCCAGGGCCACTTCCCGCTCGCGCGGGGTCAGCCGCTCGAAGCCCGCCGGCGGCCGATCCGGGTTCGCCGGCTGCGCCCGGCGCACCGTCCGGATCATGCGCGCCATCAGCCCCGGGCCCACCCACAACCCGCCCCCGGCCACCGTCGAGGCCACGGCACGCAGTTGCGCCGCATTGGCCAGGCTGTGGCAATACCCGTGGGCACCGGCATCGAACGCGGCAATACCCTCGTCGTCATGGGGGCGGCGCGAATGGACCACCACGCGATGCACCCGTGCATGCTCGCGCACCCGGGCCGGCCAGTCCGGCAGGTCCACGCCGATCCAGCACACCTCGGTGCCCGCCGGCAGGCCTGACGGGTGTGCGTCCTCAATGACCTGCGCGTCCGGAAATGCTTCCGTCCAGCGCGGCGACGGCTGTGTGTCCGTGTGAATCAGGAAAACCTGCATCGCTCAACGCTCCCCGAAGCCGAACTCCTGGATACGCAGGATCGGCTTCATGAGGTACTGAAGGATCGTCCGGCGCCCGGTCAGTATATCCACCTGCGCGACCATACCCGTCATGATCTGGTGCTGCTCGTCGAAACCGGTCTCGCCGGTGCGCACGCGCACCTTGTAGAAGCGGTTACCATCCTCGTCGATGATGGTATCGGGGCTGATGTGCTCGACGACCGCATCCAGCCCCCCGTAGATCGAGAAGTCATAGGCGGTGAACTTCACCCGCGCCTCCAGCCCGGGCCGCAGATAGGCGATGTCCCGCGGCGAGATGCGCGCCTCGATCAGCAGCTCGTCCTCCAGGGGCACCACCTCCGCCACTTCGCGCCCCGGTCCGATCACACCCCCGCGCGTGGTCACGAACATCCGCTGCACGATCCCCCTCATGGGCGAACGCACCTCGGACAGGTGTACCCGGTCCTCCAGCGCCGAGCTGCCCTCGGCCAGTTGCTCCAGGTGGCCGAGGGTGTCGGACAGCTCCCGGCGCCACTGGTTGCGGAAATTGAGCCGCACCTCCTGGATCTTCTCCTGCGCCTCCTCGATCGCGGACTCCAGGCGACTGATCTGCGCGGTGGCCTGATCCCGGTCTCCCTCCGCCCGGGCGACCTCGCGCCGCAGACGCAGCACCTCCACTTCGGAGACCGCCCCGCTCGCCACCAGCGGTTCGGTCACCTCCAGCTCGCGCGAGGCCAGTTCCAGGGTACGGACCGCCTGTGTCCGCCGGGCCCGGACTTCGTTCAGCTCCTCGCGCCGCTGCCGCAACTGTTCCTCGGCAATGCGGATGCGCGAACGGAGTTCCTCGGTGATCTCCCGGTAAAGCGCCTGTTCCTGCTGCAAGATGGCCGCTGGCCCGTCCTGAAGCTCCGGCGGAATCAGGAACGGCGTGTCCGTGAGCAGTGCCACCAGGCGCGCACTGCGCACCTGCAACGAGAACTCGTTGGCCCGCATCTCGCCCAGCTCGGACATGAAACGGACCGGATCCACGCGCACCAGCACGTCGCCCTGTTCGACCACATCGCCCTCACGCACCAGCACCTCCATTACCACGCCGCCGTCCATGGACTGGATCACCTGCAGTTGCTGCGAGGGAATCACGCGCCCGTCACCCCGGGCGACCTCGTCGATCTCCGCCACCGAGGCCCAGTACGCCAGCAGCCCCAGCACGATCACGATTCCGTACAGGAGCGCCCGCGCCCGCAACGGGCGTTCCTGGATCAGCGCCCAGTCGGCATCCGAGGCCCAGCTGCGATGACCACGTCCGCCGGAATTGTCCCGCGCACGGAAGAGGTGCTCGGCGGTCGCATCATCGGCGCCCTCCAGCCCCCGGATTTCCTTCGGATGGTTCATGAGGCCGCCTTGCCGATACGGCCGTCACGCAGGGCCTTCACCACCTGGTCCTTCGGACCGTCCGCCACGACGCAGCCCTGGTCGATCACGATGATGCGGTCCACCAGGTCCAGCAGGGACGTGCGGTGGGTCACTAGAATGGCGGTCCGCCCCTGAAGGAATTCCTTCAGCCGGCGCTTCACCGCCTGTTCGGTGGAGTTGTCCATGGAGCTGGTGGGCTCATCCAGCAGCAGCATGGTCGGCTCGTGCAGCACGGCGCGGGCGATGCCCACACCCTGCTTCTGGCCGCCGGAAAGGCGCGCACCGCGCTCCCCCACCTGCATGTCGATGCCCTGGGGATGGGTGTTGATCAGGTCCTCGATGCCGGAGACCGCGATTGCGCGGCGGATCGCCGCGTCGCTGGCCAGCGGGTCGCTGGCCACCAGATTGTCGCGCAGGCTGCCGTAGAAGAGCGTCACCTCCTGCCCCACGTAACCCATGGACCGGCGCAGTTCCGCCGGGTCCAGCTGGCGGACGTCGATGCCATCGACCAGCACCGCTCCGGAGGCGGGCTCGTACAGGCCCAGCACCAGCTTGGCCAGTGTGCTCTTGCCGGAACCCACGCGACCCAGGATCGCCACGTGCTCCCCGGGTTCGATCTTCAGCGAGACGCCGCGCAGCGCCGGATACGGTTGGTCCGGATAGGAGAAGGTGACGTTGCGGAACTCGATCGCCCCCTCGAAACTCTCGCGGCTCAGGAAGGCGGATTCCGGCGGGCGCTCCACCGGCAGCGCCATGGTCTTGTTCAGCGACTGCAGCGCGGTGGAGGCGTGATGATACTGCATCAGTAGCGCCGCCGTCTGGCTGATCGGTCCCATGGCACGGGAGGAGATCAGGTAGGCGGCAATGAGCCCGCCCAGGCTCAGCTTGCCGTCCATCAGCAGGAACACGCCGAGCACGATGATCGACACCCCCACCATGTGCTGCACCCACTTCGCCGTGTTCGAGACGGTTGCGGTCTTGAAGCGGTTCTGCGCGTTGGTGCGTGCCAGATGCGCGGTGGAGCGCTCCCAGGCTGCCTGCACGCGGCTTTCGGCACCCAGGGCCTTGATGGTTTCCATACCGGTCAGGCTCTCCACCAGCGTGGAATTGCGCTGCGCCGCCACGCGGTAGCCGGTCTCGGCCAGGGTGTGCAGCGTGCGGCGAATCACGACCGCGTAGACGAGCAGAATCAGGGCGCCGATCAGCACCGGAATCGCGAGCGGCCAGGCGATAAGGGCGATGATCGCGATGAACATGAGCGCGAAAGGCAGGTCCACGAACGAGACGATCGTCGCCGATGAGATGAAGCTGCGGACCGCCTCGAACGCGCTCAGGTTGGAGGCGAACGACCCCACCGATGCCGGCCGGTGCTCCATGCGCATTCCCAGCACGTGCTCCATCAGCAGTGCGGACAGCTTCACGTCCGCGCGCATGGCTGCCTTGTCGACAAAGTGGGTGCGCATGGTGCGCAGGATGAGATCGGCGATGAACACGATCGACACGCCGGCGGCAAACATGTACATGGTCTCGACCGCGTGATTGGGAACCACGCGGTCGTAGACGTTCAGCACGAAAAGCGGCATCGCCAGGGCGAACAGGTTGACCATCACGGCCGCGACCAGTACATCCCGGTACAGCGGCCGGTTCTCGCGGATCACCTGCCAGAACCAGTGGCCCTTGCGCTCCTTCGAGACCTGCGGCGCGCGGGCATCCAGGCGAAACTCGGGGCGCACGTAGATGGCCCGTCCGCTGTAGCGTTCCTTCAGGCGCTTGAGCGGCACTTCGATGACGGCGTCACCCAGCTCCGGATCGATGACCTCGGCCACGCTCCTGTCCTTGTTCCACCCGACCAGGATCCAGGCCTCATCGTCCTCCAGCAGCAGGATGGCCGGCAGCAGATCTTCTTTCAGCGCGTGCGGCGCACGGGTCACGATGCGCGAGGTCATGCCGGCCCGGGCCGCGGCGCGGCCGACCATGGACGGCGTCAGCCGCCCGTCCTCCAGGGGCAGACCCGACAGCGCCGAGTCGTGTGTCAGCCGCTGCCCGTGCATGCGGGCAATCAGGATCAGGGATTCGAGCAGGGTGTCCGTATCCCGCACGGCGCCGTCCGGCGCGCCGGAGTCCGGGTCGGGCTCGCGTGTCGCCGTAACGGGCGGCAGTTCGTCAATGTCGGTATTTGCATTCACCCGAGCGGAGGCCCCGGAACTGGATGTGGCAGGCGCAGGCGCGACCCGCCTGGCGGCGTAAGAACGTGATTCTTATCACAATCACATATATGATTGTGCGCGATAGCGTGATGGCAAGCAAACTTTTTGGCGATGAAACCGGGGCGAAAGTTGACAACCGGGGTTTTCGTGTTCCACGGGCCCGATCCGGGGGCCATGAATGCGGGTCAGCATCACCCGAAAGCCTGCGCTGCCGGGCTCCCAAACGGGTCCGCGATGCCCTCATGCCCGTCTGCCCCGCACGCGGATCCGCCCAGCACACACGGGCACACGCCCACCGGCCGGGCCGGTGGACTTCCGGGAGCCGCGGCGATTATCCTCCTGAATAGGGCATAAGCCCTGTCGATTGCGCTGCAGGTATCCGCCGGCGGCGGAGCCCCGGCTTATCCCGTGGACACGGTCACCGCGGTGGCGGCCACGATGTCCTCGACCGTCGCGCCCCGGCTCAGGTCGCACACGGGACGGCGGAACCCCTGAAGGAACGGGCCCACGGCCTGCGCGCCCGCCAGCTCCTGACACAGTTTGTAGGCAATGTTGCCCGCATCCAGAGACGGAAAGACCAGAACATTGGCATCCCCGGCCCCGACCCCCTTTTTTGCAGCGATCCGCGGGTTCAGGGCCGCGTCGGCCTGCACGGGGCCGTCGAAGCCGGTGGCCGCTGCCGCCGCCCGCACCGTGTCCACACTGTCACCCGCCCCCGATGTGCCGGTGGAGAACGACAGCAGCGCCACCCGCGCCGCGCCCAGGAGCGCCCGGGCCGAGGCTTCGGAGGCGCGTGCGATGTCGGCCAGTTGCCCCGCATCCGGCGTCACGTTCACCGCGCAATCGGCAAAGATGAACTCGCGCCCGTCGGGAAACACCATGAGAAAGTACGACGAAGGCGTCTCCACGCCGTCGGCCAGACCGATGCCGATGCCGGCCGCCTCGATGACACGCCGCGTTGGGCTGTCTGCGCCCGCCACCATGGCATCCGCCTCGCCCGCCGCCACCATCGCCGCGCCCAGGTACAGGGGCTTGGTCAGCAGGCGGCGCGCCAGCCCCGCCTTCATGCCCCGGGCGTCCACCAGTGCGGCCACGTGGGCGTCCGACGGTTCGGCCAGCGCAACCGGTTCACACAGGCCCTCCGCGCGCATCCGCCGGGCGGCCTCGGCCACGCGCGGCTCGTCGAGTTCGGGAAAGACCACGCGCGCGCGCCCTTCGCGCATGCGCTCGCGGGTGACCGAGAAAGCATTTTCCAGTACCGGCATGCAACCCTCCACCTTCCCAAAAGGAGTCAGCCATGAGCGATGACGTCAAGATCAACCGCGGCCTCAAGGGCATCTACTTCGAGCGCTCCGGCGTCTCCCACATCGACGGCACCAGGGGTAAACTCCTCTACCGCGGCTACTCCATTCACGACCTCGCCACGCAGTCCACCTTCGAGGAGGTCGCCTACCTGCTGATCCACGGCGAACTGCCCACTGACAAGGCGCTGTCCGACTTCGACGCGCGCCTCAAGGCCGCGCGGGAACTTCCGCCGCAGGTCCACGACATCATTGCGGCCACGAAAGACGGCCACCCCATGGACGTGCTGCGCACCGCCGTCTCGGCGCTCGCGGCGCTGGAGCCCGCCAGCCGCGAGGTGAGCGAGGAGGCGTTCATCACCAACGGCATCCGGCTCACCAGTCAGGTGCCCATGATCGTCGCCGCCCACGAGGCCATCCGCAACGGCCGCGAGCCCGTGGCCCCCGACCCTGAACTGGGTCATGCGGCAAACTGGCTGTGGATGCTCAAGGGCAAGAAACCCTCCGAGGACGCCGCCCGCCTCGCGGACGTGGACTTCATCCTGCACGCCGAGCACGGCTCCAACGCCTCCAGCTTCGCCGCGCGCGTCACCATCGGCACCCAGGCCAACCTGCACGGCGCCATCGTCACCGCGCTCTCGACGCTCGCGGGCCCCGCCCACGGCGGCGCGGCGGAAGACGTGATGAAGATGGTACAGGAGATCGGAAGCCCCGAAAAAGCGGCCGACTACGTCAAGGCCAAGCGCGCGGCGCGCGAGCCGGTCATGGGCTTCGGGCACCGCGTCTACCGGGCCGAGGACCCGCGCGCCCGCCACCTGCGCGAAGGCGTGCGAAGGCTCAGCGAGGAGATGGGTTCACCCGAGTGGTACGAGATCCTGCAGGCCGTGGTGGAGGCCATGAAACCCTATTCGCGCCACGGCCTGAACGTGAACGTGGATTTCTACTCCGGCGTCATCTACAAACTGCACGGCATCCCCATGGACCTCTACGTGCCCATCTTCGGCATCGGCCGCGTCCCCGGCTGGGTGGTCCAGTGCATCGAGCAGCTGCAGAGCAACATCCTCATCCGTCCGCTCACGCTCTACAACGGTCCGGAGAAGCGGGATTACGTACCGCTCTCGCAGCGTTGATTTCGTTCGCGCCGCGCCGGGTGGCGGCCGCAGCAGAAAGGGGGTCGGATATGCGGGCCAGGACCCCGTCACGTCTTGAGCCCCATGTGCGCCATCGCACCGACCGGGTATGCGGGGACCGCTACTCTGTCAGAGTGGGTTGACGCACGCGAGTCGGTCGCGTGGCCAGCCCGGAGGAAGGTTCCATGAACAACATCATCTACATAGTCGGGCTGATCGTTATCGTCCTGTTCATCCTGGGGTTCTTCGGACTTCGATGAGTCCGCCTCGTTATCCGGATCGCGAGCGGGATACCCTGGCCCGCAATCTCACCACTATTCGTGGCGAGGGCATCGAGGCGCCTGTGTCACAATGGCCACGGGCCAGGCATAACCGAGGGGAAAAGTCATGGGCAAGGTGAGACAAAGCAACAAGGAAGCAAAGAAACAACCGGCATCGACCCCGAAGGAAAAGAAGGCCGCCAAGCAGGCCAGGAAGCATGCATCGGCCGCGATGCCGATCATCCCCCGCTGAACCTTCGGCAACCGATCGGAATCCGCTGAAAAGGCGGATGTCCGATCAGTCTGAAAACCTACAGATGACGGCACGGTTCAGAGGGAATCCTTGATGTCCTTCTTCAGATCACCGTATCCCGCCTGGACCTTGCCGCCAATCTTCTGGGCCTTCCCCTTTTGCTCAAGCTCCTTGTTGCCGACGGCCTTCCCGACCCGTTCCTTCCCTGCTCCCTTCGCCTGCTCGACGCGGCCTTTCACCTGATCTTTGTTCATGACGCTCTCCTGACGGACGTTTAAAAGGACGATCACTTCGGGGGTATTCATGCAACCGCTTCTTCGTTCGCACACGAATGCAATCTCATCCCGAGGGAAGCACGCTAACCGTTCAACATCGCTCCCTCCGTCTGTTCCCGAACAAAGCCGGGGCAGCGCTCCCTGACTGGCCCATCCCTGAAGGGTCGGGGGGCTCCCGGTCAATCACCTCGGCACACAGGCGGTGGCGCACCACCGCTGACGGAGAACTTCCCTCCGCCATGATCCGGGCGGGAGTCATACATCCTCATTGGGATCCAGACCGCGTGTCAGCCCCGCCTTCATCTGCTTCCATATGGCGACGACAAACGCCGTCAGGGGGACCGCCAGGATCATGCCGGTGATCCCACCGAGCGCTATGCCCCAGAAGAAGATCGAGATCACCACCAGCACGGGATGCAGCCCGGAGCGATCCGCCATGATCTTGGGCGTCAGGAACCAGCTCTCCACGAGCTGGACGACGGCGAACACGAGCAGGGCCAGGGAGAGCAACTGGAGACCGCCACCATCCTGAAAGTAGGCGATCGGCAGCACCAGGAGCAGCCCGACCAGGGTGCCAAGGAACGGGACCACGTTGAGCAACCCCAGAAAGATGCCGATCAGTATTCCGGCCTTCAGGCCAACCAGGGAGAAACCCGTGGCATACATCGCGCCCATGATCACTGCAATGATCAGTTGTCCCTGAAAGAAGGTGGTCACGTAGGCCACGAACAGGTCCATGAAATACAGGCCCCTTCTTCGGGTCCGGGGGCGCAGGACCGACAGCAACTCGGCGGCCTGGGCACGCAGCCGCCCGCCTGACAGCAGCGTGAAGAACAGAAACAAGGGAGTGAATCCGAGGCCAACCAGCAGGCCGATGTAGGACATGATGTTCTGACCCGTGTCGTTCAGACCGGGCAGAAACACGTTGAAATCCACCTCCGCCATGCGTTCTGCCAGCCAGGATGACAATCGGGGCATGTAACGGGCCATGCTCTCCTGCCAGTTCGCCAGGATCCCGGGGGCGGCCTCCGCGAACTCAACGGCCTGCGCTATCACGACGGGCACCAACAGGACAATGCCCCCGACCAGCACAATGGCAACACCCACCAACAGGATTGCGATGACGACTGCACGGGGCATTCGAAGGCGGGCCTGCAGATAATCGACCACGGGATGGAGCACCAGCGCAAGAATCCCTGCCACGGACAGCGGCAGCAGCAGGTTCTGAAACACCGCGAGAGTCTTTGCGAGGGCCCAGACGATGGTGCCGATCAGCATCGCAAGAAGGACACACAGGAAGACAATGGCCGTGAGGCGAAACAGGCGGCGCTCGACCGGACCGAACAGTGGAGTCTCAGACTCCACGCTCATGACTTCTTGCTTAAGTTCCGACACAGGGTTGATGTCCGTTGTCATGGCGGCGGCCGGGTCCTTGGCGCACCTGGGAGCCCATCGGGGCAGGTGCCTCTTTATCGGGGCGTTGCCCGGCTTGAACCCGCGCTGGATCCGGAGGCGTCAACCGCGAACGGCGGCTGAGTGGAATCCTGCGGCACCTTGCCTGGGGGGTTGACGCTCAGCAGGGCACGCACCAGGGGCATCCAGGTCACGACCATGCGGCCCAGTGACTGGACGGATGTCGGGGACGTTTCGATCTTGTCGCGCGTCATTTCGCCAAGCAGGAAACCCAGGCCGGCACCCCACCAGAGCAAACCGGGGGAGACGAACTGGTCACGGATGTCTCTGACAAGCCCGGCGCCGTGTATCCCCAGGGATCGGCGGCGGTGGAGAAGGCGCCGCTCTGCAACCTCGATCTGCTGTGTCAACGACTGCGTGGTACTTGTGCCGTGAATCGGGGTTTTCATGGTGGCTGTTCCGTTTCCGGAGCCGGTTCCGGCGACAGACTGCGGATGGTGGCCGGAAACTGCAGATGACGGCGCCGGCGAAACAATGCATACCCAAGGATCAGGGCCAGGAGGAGGTTGATCACCACGGCGAGCAGAATGGCCGCAATGGGGCTGATTGATACCCCCGAGCCCGTCAACGCCAGTGCGGCTGCAGCCAGAACCCCAAACCACGCACTCAGCAGCAGTCCGGCGACCAGCACGCCCAACGCGATCATGGACACCAGACTCTCCCCCGCCTGCCGGGCCTCGAGCGCCGCCAGGCTCAGGTGATCATGTACAAGCCCGCGCAGGTCCAGCCCCAGCAGGGATGCCTCACGGAACAGCCCGGGGCGCCCTTGAGAATCGTTGCGGATCGACTCGGCTGCCGAGTCACCGTCGACCGGCTCAGGGTCGCCGGCAGTGGCTCTCATCCTAGCGCCCGCTCATCAGCCGGCTGATGAGAAATCCACTTGCAATCGCGATACCCATCGACTGCACCGGGTGGTCGTGGACGTAGGCACGAAGTCCCTCCAGCCATTGATCCTGAATGGCCTTGATCTCGTGCCCCTTCGCTCCGGCCGATTCCACCACATCCGAGGCGGCAGTGGCGAACCGGTCCACCGCCTGATGGGCGCTGGAGGCGACGCGGTCAATCGTTTCATGTTCGACATGCCCCTTATCGGCGCTGTGTCCGGGTCCGGTCGGCATCGGGCGTGTGGTTTCCATGGCGGTCTTCCTCTATCGATTCATTGGGTCGGGTTTGACCGTCAGATCATGGGCGATCGAACGATCGGGGTCTGTACGCCAACGCTCGTACGGGACCCGGACCTCATTCCTGCGATCATGCCGTCGGGGGGCCGCCGATCTCGTCGGTACGCACCGTGAACTGCTTCAGGGTGTTGGGTCCGAAGGTGGTGCTGATGGGCACATCCGCCGCGTCTCGCCCGCGGGCGATCAGGATGCGCCCTATGCGCGGCATGTTGTTGCGAGGATCAAACGTGTACCAGTGCCCGTCCAGATAGGCCTCAAACCAGGCGGCGAAGTCCATCTTGGCGTAGGGTGGCGGCATCCCCATATCTCCCAGGTAACCGGTACAGTAACGCGCCGGGATGTTCATGCATCGGCAGAAGGCGATGGCAAGATGCGCGAAGTCGCGGCAAACGCCTGTGCGGCCTTCGAAGACCTCCAGGGCCGTCATGGTGGGTCGTGCGCGCTGGTAATCGAACGAGATATGTCCATGCACATAGTCGCAGATCGCCTGGACGCGGCTCCAACCCGTCGGGGCCGCTTCGAACAACTGCCAGGCGGCATCCGACAGGCGATCGGTTTCGCAGTATCGGCTGCCGAGCAGGAACACGAGGGTGTCATCGGGCAGATCCTGGACCGGCACCTGTCTCGCCCCGGGCGCGACGCGATCCGGCTCACCGGTGTCGTTGATAACGGCATCCGCGGAGAGCCGGAGTAGCCCCCTGGGCGCCACGATACGGGAGCACCAGTTGCCGAATCCATCCCGATAGACGGTGACGGGTACCGGCGGGTCGGCGATCATGTGATCCGGGACAACGAGGTCAGAGACCCGGCTGTAATGTACGTTCAGGGCAAGGATCATGGGTGTCGGTTTCGGGCACTCGTAGATCAGTTCATAGCCTATGTGTATCTTCATCGTGGATCTCCTGCTGTACGCCAGTTGCACTCCCGGACCGAGGGGACGCGTTTCGTGGTTCACTTTCCCTGCGCGACAATGCCTGCGCCCCGATCGGCCAGTGCGGCGCGCAGCGACCGGATGATCACTCCGCGCAAGGGGGCCCAGCTCCGGTCCGGTCCGACGATGAGTCTGTGGTTGAGCTCGAGCTCTATCCCGATATAGACATCGGGTGCCAGGCGCTTGCGCAACCACGTGGTGAATCCGTCGTTCCTGCCCTCATAGGGGTAGTTGCGGCGCACAGTGAGGGTCGGCGCGCACGCCTTGAGCGCAGCCTTCCAGCGCTTGCACAGGGCGGCTTCTCCCGGCCGGGCCGGGTCGTAGAGCAGGCCGACATCCGCGGCCCGGACACGGCCGTGGAGCGCCGGGGCAAAACTGTGGCTGGACAGGTGAACCACTTGTCCGTACTCGGCTATGGAGCGCCTGATCAGGCGCTCCGCCTCCGAACGAAAGGGCGTGTAGTACCGCTCAAGGATGCTCAGGCGCACGGGTGGGGGCGCCCTGTATACCGTCTCGAAATGAAGCTGCGGATGCCCGATGGAGCGGTTCAGGTCCACCAGCAGCCGGCTGACCGTGGCGGAGACCAGCGGCGCCCGGAAGGCCCTTGCCAGGGCGCGCGCCATTTCCAGGGCGCCCGGGTCATAGCCGCGATGGGTGTCCGGCAACGCCCCATGCGCACGAAAATAGTCGCGATACGCGGCGGGGATGCGATTGCCGCCATGCTCGCAAGTGACAACCAGCCCGGGGTTGATGCCGCGTTGCGGGCTCCCGGCACGCAGACTTCGAGTGCTGAATGTGCCGGTCATGCCCGATGCCCCTACCAGTTCAGTTCGGGCAATCGGCGAAACACCTCGCGCGTGCCTTCACTCCATTCCCTGCTGAGTTCGGAAAAATAGGCATCGTCCGGTTCGAAGCGCCGGCGCATACGCACGCAGAGGCTGTCCCGCTCGTAGCAGACCAGATCAATGGGCATGCCGACCGACAGATTGCTGCGCATGGTGGAATCGAAAGAGACCAGGACACACTTGGCGGCATCGTTGAGTGTGGTCCGAGGGGTGATGACCCAGTCTATGATCGGCTTTCCGTACTTGGTCTCGCCCGTCTGCAGATAGGGTGTCTGTTCACCGGCCTCTATGAAGTTGCCTGCCGCATAGATGCGAAACAGGCGCGGCGGCTCGCCCCTTATCTGACCGCCAAGGATGAAGGATGCATTGAATCCGACGTCATCTTCGATCAGGTGCTGGCCGTCGCGTCGATCGACTTCGCGCATGGCATCGGACACCAGCAGGGCGGCGTCGAACATGGTTTCGGCGCGCCAGAGGTTCTGGTCGACATCCTTCCTGACGCGCTGCTGCAGCAGGCTTATGACCGCCTGGGTGCCGGCCAGGTTGCCCGAGCTCAACAGCACGATCACACGGTCGTCGGGCCGCTCGAAGACGGACAGCTTGCAGAAACTCGCAAAATTGTCCACACCAGCGTGCGTTCTGGAGTCCGACGCAAAGACGAGGCCGCTGTCGAGCATGACACCGATGCAATAGGTCATTGATGCTGCGGGGACCTCTCGGTTCTCGTTGAATAGCGCGTCTGCGCACGGTGGGCGGGTATCGGGCCACTCGACCGTATCCGAAAACCACCTGCCTTTGAGAGAATAGCCCCTGCACGCCAACAGGTCTGTTCGTTAGAGCACATGGAGGCCCGTTGCACCGGCCAGGGACATGCCCCGTCCCGGGTCAATCACGGATTCGGTTCCTCACGAGGGGTCTTCTCCGGCGTTATCTTTTCGGTGACATCGAGCAGCGTGATGACAACGCCGTCGATCACATTGTCCAGCCGGCGATAGGGCATGATGCGTACCGAGAACCATCGGCCGTCATCTGTTCGAACCTGCTTCTCCGAAGGCCGCAAAGTGCGCAGCGTATCCAGCGCATCCTCATGCAGAGTGGGATACTGAAGGCTGGTGGTCAGGTCGCTGAGCGGCCGGCCGACGTCGCTTTCCCGCAGGCTGATGATCCTTGATGCCCGATCCGTGTAGCGGCGGACGTTCAGATCCCCATCCAGGAACAGGATGGCGATCTCGATGCTGTTGAGCACGTTCTTCATGTCGCTCTGGGCGAGCGCCAGGTCATCGAGCTTGGTCTGCAGTTCGCTGTTGATCGTCTGCAGTTCCTCGTTCATGGACTGCATCTCTTCCTTCGACGTGGTCAACTCCTCATTGGTGGACTGCAACTCCTCGTTGGTGGACTGCAACTCCTCGTTGGCTGACTGCAGTTCTTCCCTGGTGGCGCGCGCCTCCTCGCGCAGGGACTCGATCTCATCACGGTACTGCTGGATCTCGGCTGCATGAGACGCTTCCAGCGTATCCGGCTCCTTGTGCCGGCCCCGGTGCTTCGCAGGGGCACCCGGGATATCGCGGAATACGACCATGGTCATCCCCCGCAGGGCCGCCGGCTCATGCAGGGTCTGTACCGTGATGTCCACGTGCTGCACACCGCCCCCCGGCGCTTCCACCTGGAGACCATGCAGTTGCAGCGGCTCACTCTGCGTGGCCGCCCGTTTCAGGGCATCGACAAGCGGCGCGCGCAGGCCGTTGCGCGCCATGGAAAAGAAGTTCCAGTTGGCCTTTCCGGCCGCAGGCTCCAGGTATTTGCCGGTGCGCCCGCTGATATAGACGATATCTCCGTCGCCGTTGACCACGACGGCGGCGGGTGCATAGACCTGCAGCAGTACATGGTCGGCTGCCGATTGCAGGTTGTCCTTGGGTTCGGTCGGGCTGGTGGGAGGCGACACGGAATGCTCCTTGGATAACCTTGACAATGGCGGAAACGAGTTCAACAGGAAGTCGGGGCCGCCGATGGAAACGCTGTCCTGACGCTGGTAGAGCCGAAGCTTCTGCCGCAGGGGCGTGAACAGGTAACTGAACCGCCCGACCGTCTCCGAACTTCCCAGCAGCAGCAGGCCCCCGGGGCGCAGGCTGTAGTGAAACAGGGGCAACAGGCGGCGCTGCAGCGTGGAATCAAAGTAGATCAGAAGGTTTCGGCATGCAATCAGGTCGAGCTTTGTGAAGGGAGGATCGAGCACCACGTCGTGCTGTGCAAAAAGCACCATGTCGCGAATGCTCTCGCTGATCTGGTAGTACGTGTCGTGGGCGGTAAAGAAGCGCGCAAGTCTCGCTTCCGATACGCTGTCGCTGATTGACAAGGGGTAACGGCCACGACGCGCCCTGGCGATGGCGTCCGGGCTCAGGTCGGACGCGAAGATCTGCAGGCGCAACCTGGTTCGCTGCGGCAACCGCCGTGCTGCCTCGTTGAACACCATGGCCAGGGAGTAGGCCTCCTCGCCGGTGGAACAACCGACGACCCAGGCACGCAGACTCTGCTCCTCCGTGTGACGCGCCAGTAGTTCCGGCAGGGCCACATCCACCAGATGCTTCCAGACCGCCGGGTCACGGAAGAAACTCGTTACCCCGATCAGCAACTCGTTGAAGAGGAGATCGAGTTCCTGGGGGTTTCGTTTGAGGTAGTCCACATACTGCTGCGGTGTC
>SKOF01000461.1 GCA_007120155.1 Thioalkalivibrio sp.
CAAGCGTAACACCGCCACACGCCCGCACAGCCGCGCCCGCAGGGAGCCCCGCAAAAACGCCAATGCGGCGTTGCACACCTTGGCAAGGGCTTGCCATTGCCTGCGGTGTGCGCCTTGCCTTGGCGCTTTTGCGGGGCTCTGAAATGCAAGATATTTACGGGACACGACACTAGGGCCTTGAGATCCAGCTGGCCGGCCACGGGTACCAGCGCCACCAGAAGGCGTCCCGCCGCGTCCTGCGCCAGCAGGGTCTTGAACACCCGTTCGCAGGGTATGTTCAGGGCCTGCGCTGCCTCCAGTCCATAGGACGTGCTGCCGGGATCATGTTCATAGGCGTGCACCCGGTGCGTGACGCGGGCGCGCTCCAGGGTCCGGACCGCGGGCGTCACCGATGGCGCTCCGTGGACGGGATGCCGTGGCGAATCAGGCCCGCAAGCAGCAGGTAGAGCAACCAGCCGTTGAGTCCGTGCCACAGGAAATGGGTGCCCACCGGCAGCACGTGGCACAGGGCGGGATCGACTATCCGGAACCCGAGCGAGACGGTGAACAGCGCGCCACAGGCGAGATAGCTGCGCCCCAGAGGATGGGCCTGGAGCCACAGCCAGATGGCCATGAGCCACAGGAACAGCAGGACCGGCAGATAGCCCACGGAATCGTTCAGCGCGCCCGCTGGCGCCACCCGCAGAAGACCCAGGGTGAGGCCCTCGTAGACGAGGAATGCCGCCAGGATGGCGGGCCACGGAAGCCGTGCCAGTCGCCACAGAAAACTCAGCAAAAACAGATGGATGAAGAAAACGATGGGCAGGGCGTCCAACCAGTAGGCCCAGGGCCGCGCCACGGTGTGCCACAACATGCTGCCGAAGCCGATGGCGGCCACCAGCAGGATGAGTGCCCCGAGGTCGGGCTGACGGCGCCAGGAGGCCTGCGGATGCCACCGCCAACGGCGCCACGCCAGCCAGGCGGCGGCCAGGAAGGCCGCATTGGTGACGGCATTGAAGGGTTCGGCCCACAAGCCGTGTGCCGTGCGCTCGCAGTAGGTGGGCAGGTCCATGGGCGGCAGTGTACCGTGATGACCGGCCGGGAAGGCAGGGATCGGCCCGCGGGGCCCTACCATGGCGGGGCTTGCCTTTGGTCCCGAAAAATGCTCTGTTCTGCCGGAAACATGTGGGCTTTTTTCCCGACCGTGCCCTAATATTGTGCGTGCTGTCACAAAAATCAGGGAGGCATGGCATCGTGCCCGAAGACCCGGCAGCCAAACGGAGACGCACGAAGCGCCCCGGGAAACGGCGGTTGTTTGTGGAACTGGCCGCGTGGATGGTGGGGCTGGGCCTGTTCGCCGGGCTGGTCTTTCCGCCCTTCGTGGTGCTGCTTGGCGTGCCCCCGTCCCTGGCCTACCAGCCCAGTTTCTACGCGGCCTGCCTGAGCGCGGGGCTCATGGTGGGCGCGTTCAATTTCCTGGTGGTCTGCAACGTGGTGCGGCCCCGGGTCAATATGCTGTCCGATGGCATGCACGCCTTTCGAAAGGCGCTGGTCGAGGACGAGGTCTCGAAGGATCTGCCGTACCGGAACGCGAATCGTTTTCATGTGCCGGTGGACTCCCGGGATGCGCTGGGCCGGGCGGGGGATTCTTTCAACCGGCTCATCGATGTGCTGGTGAGTGCCCGCCGCATGGAGGAATCGGTACGGGATTTCTCCAACACGCTGGCCTCGCAACTGGAGCTGGCGCCCCTGTGCCGGGAGGCTCTGAGCGTGATGCTGGCCCGCACGGGCGCGGTGGCCGGCGCGCTCCTGGTGGTGCGGGAGGGGAAACTGGAATGTGTCGCCGCCTATGGCCTGGATGATCCGGAGGGTCTGTTGGGGCGCAGCGACGTGCGCGCAGCGCTCGGCAACCTGAAGTCACGCCAGGTGGCATCCCCCGCCGGCGTATCGCTGAAGGGCAGACCGGATGCCCAACCCCGGGAGATGCTGCTTCTGCCGCTGGAAGGCAAGGGTGCGCCCATGGGGATGCTGGTACTGGCCTCGCTGCAACCCTTTGCACCGGACACCTTCCGCCTGCTGGACTTTTTCCGCCAGAGCCTCAAGCTGGCGCTTCAGAATGCCCTCAGCCATGAGGATCTGGGGCGCATCGCGGCCATGGACTCGCTGACCGGTTGCTACAACCGCCGCATGGGCATGGAACGTCTCGTGGAGGAGTTCTCCCGCAGCGCGCGCAGTGGCGAGCCGCTGGGACTGATCATGTTCGATATCGACCACTTCAAGCCGGTAAACGATACCTGGGGCCACCTGGCGGGCGACCGTATCCTGGTGCAAACAGCCCATGCCGCGCAGCGGGTGCTGCGCGAAGGTGATGTGCTGGTGCGCTACGGAGGCGAGGAATTCATGATCCTGCTGCCGGGCGCGAGCCTGGCCGAGGCCTGCGGGATCGCCGAACGCGTGCGCACCGCCGTGGCGTCCATGGAGATCGTCGGCGGGGGACCGGAACGGATCACGGTCAGCCTGGGGGTGGACGCCGCCCCGGCGCCCGGTGTGGACAGAGCCGATGCGCTGCTCCAGCGTGTGGACGATGCCCTGTATCAGGCCAAGTCCGGCGGGCGCAACGTCGTGGTGCCGGCCTCCGAACCCCGCGTCTCCGTGTGAAGCCCCGGGAGTCACGGTATCCCGGCGCTTGAACCCGCCGTGACGTGGTATCGACCGGTCTAGTGAAGCGGCTGCCGTTTCACGCCCAGGGCCCGGGCGCTGCCGCTGACCTGGACAGTCACGCGCGAGGTGCCCGCCTCCACGGCCGGTGCGGCCTCCACGGCGTCCATCGCGCGGGCCACCATGGGCCGCACGGGCGGGCCGTCCAGATCATCCTGCAGCGTCAGCTCCACGGGCTGCCAATGACTCGCCTGCATGCGTCTGGCCGCCGTGGCCGCCTTGTCGCGCCACAGGTCGATGGCCTCGTCGGTCAACTCCCTGCGGACCCGGGTGCGGCTGTCCGGGGAGACACTGAACGCCATCCGGATCACCCGCAGCTCACCCTGCTGCAGCTTGCCCGTGAGCTCCGTGGCCGCCTCCATGTCCGTGCTTTCCAGTTCCAGGGTCTGGGTGATGCGCCATCCGGTCTGCCGCGTTTCTCCGTCCCGGCGTTCATAGACCGGCTGGGTGGTGTAGGCCGGGGTGCGCAGTTTGACCTGCGGATAGGCGCGGCCGGTGTCGAGCGCCCTCTCCATGATGCCGCGCACCGCGAGGGCCAGTTCCGCCGTGTCCTCGCCGCTTCGGTCCACCTGCAGCGTCACGCCCATGAGGTCATTATCCACCTCCCTTTCGCTGACCGCCGACAGGTTCAGGCGGACCCCGTCGTCATCGGCCAGAGCGGTACCGGTCAGGGACAGGCACAGCAGAGCGAACAGAATGCCGCGAAGCATGTGAGCCATGGAGGTTCTCCTTTTGATCCATTGTCCGTTGTCCACTGTCAGTTGTCAGTTGTCAGTTGTCAGTTGTCAGTGGTCAGTGGTCAGTGGTCAGTGGTTCGTGGTTCGTGGTTCGTGGCAGGGGGGCCCGCAAGTCAGGGCCGGGCGCTGATCGGGCCTTTTGCAAAAAGACCGCTCATCGACAAGCGAGTTCCCTTGCATCCCCGGCAGCACATGCTTTCATATCCTGACAACTGACAACTGACAACTGACAACTGACAACTGACAACTGACAACTGACAACTGACAACTGACAACTGACAGCCGTCAAGGTGTGCGCGGGTCCTCGATCACCGTGCCATCCAGAAGCCCATTGTCCAGCATATACCCGGTGACCGCATCACTCGCGCCGTTGATGATGAACTGAATGGCCAGCACGGCCAGGATCAGACCGAATATCTTGGTGAGAATCTGCTTGCCGGTATCGCCCAGAACGCGAACGATGTGGCGCGAATGGATCATGGCGAAGTAACAGGCCACGGTGGTGGCCAGTACCGCCAGGTAGACGAGCCCCGTGTGATACACGGTGGGTGCTTCGCTGGTGAGGATCATGACGGTGGCGATGGCGCCCGGGCCGCTCATGAAGGGGATGGCGAGCGGAATCACGGAGATGTCATCGGTGATGCGCGCCTTGTCCGCCTTGGCCTCCTCCGCCTTCTCCTCATCCTCGTCGCCGCGCTTGCGGATCATGTTCATGGCGATGCCGAAAAGGATCACGCCGCCCGCGATCCGAAAGGCCGCCAGGGTGATGCCGAAGAGCTGGAAGATGATGCCGCCCAGCGTGGCGAACACGAAGAACAGCAATGTGGCGATCTTGGTGGAGCGTGCCGCGATGATGCGGCGCTTCTCCTCGGACGCCCGCGGCAGCAGGGCCATGAACACGAAGGCGGTGGTCAGCGGATTGACGACGACAAACACCGCGAGAAAGGTGATGAACAGATATTCCAGCAGGATCAGCATCAATCAAGGATAGCAGTTGAAGGGGTATTCAAAATTCAAGATTCAAGATTCAAGAAGGAGCACCGGCCAACCTTGGTTCTTCGACGTTTCGAATGGAAACCCTTCAGAGGAGCCGTTTTACCTTTGAATCTTAAATCTTGAATCTTGAATAATCCTTCACCACGCCAGCCGGATTCCCGCAAACACGTATTTCTTGTCGGGCGTGTGGAAGTTTCGGAAGCTGCAGCGACGCACGTCACGGCGGGTGTGGCGGCTGCCGCCTCGAAGGGTGAAGTGCCGCCCGTCGAACCAGGGCCGCGAGTACGCATCATAGGGGGAAGCGCGAAAGCCCCGGTAGGGATAGAAGGCGTTGTCGCACCATTCCCACACGTGCCCGCTGTCTTGCATCAGCCCCAGGCGGCAGGCCGCCTCCCATTCATGCTCGTGCGGCAGGCGCGCGCCGGCGAAACACGCGTAGGCGCGGGCCTCATGGCGTGACAAGCCGTGCACCGGCGCCCCGGGGTCCAGATCGTGGGGACCGTTCTCGTCGATCCCGTACCAGGCCCCCTCCTCGTCCTGGCGCCAGTGATCGGGCGCCTGAACGGGATGCCCGGCAAGCCATGCACGGCCCGGCGCGTCCCAGAGCGCCGGGTCCCGGTAGCCGCCACGCTCCATGAAGTGCAGGTACTGCGCATTGGTGACGGGGCGCGTGGAGAGTTCGAAGGCGGACAGTTGCACCCGGTGAGCCGGAAGTTCGTTGTCGAGGGCCTGGGGCGGTTCGCCACCCACGCCGAAGTCCCCCCCGGGGATGTGTGTGTTTGCCACAGGGGCCGGATCGGAAAACAGGCGCGTCTCGGGGCGGAACGCCCCGGCCGGGCCGGCGAGCATGCGCTGGTTGAGCACCATGAGCATGGTTTCGTAGTGCTGGCAATGGTGCTGGATGAGAAAACGCTCCAGATACTCGTCCTCCAGCAGCGGATGCGCGGGCAGGGCCTCGGCCATGCCCGAGAGCAGCAGCACGTTGTCGTCCTGTTGCCGCGAGACCTCCTCGAGCAGCCGTGCCTTGTCGGGCAGTTGCGGTCCTCGGCGGGGCTTGGGGCTCCGTTCGGGCGTGTAGTAATCGTGCAGGGGGCGGGTCAGACGGTCGTCGCCCAGCACCACCGTGCGCAGCCAGTGATTCTCGATGAAGGTGCAGTGACCCAAATGCCAGCCGAGCGGGCTCAGGTCCGGGTGAAACTGCAGGCGGTATCCGTCGTCATCCAGGGGTTCGATCAGTGCCCGCAGGCGGCGCTGTACCGCGCGCAGCCGCGTCAGGGTGACAAGAGAGGTGCTCACAGGGCCAGCAGTTCCGGGGGGGCGTCCGGGTCCAGGATCAGCACGTGGTGTTCCGGCACGGCGCGCCAGAGACCGGTCTCGGTCAGGGGTTCGGAGGCGACCAGTTGAGCCCCTTCCGGAAACCCGTCGTCATCGGTGGTGTAGTACAGGCTCGGGCACTCATGGTTGATGGCGTGCCGGGTGGCGTAGATGCGTTCGCCGTCACTCATGAGCACATTGAGCAATGCGGTCCCTTCGCCGGCCCATTCGCCCGCCAGGTTGAACGCTTCGCCCAGTGCGGCTTCCAGCGGCAGTTCCTCGTCCTCGTCGAGGAGCTGCCGCACCACTGCGAAGAGGTACTCCGAATCGGTCGTTCCGATGATGGCGGATTCCACCTCCGGCGACAGCCATCGCTGCATCTCGGGGCGCACCTCCTGCACGAAACCCTCCAGATAGCCGTTATGGGAGAACAGGTAATCTCCGTCCGCGAAGGGCTGGGTATTGACGGGTCCGCTGCCGAGGCCGGGCGTGGCGCTGCGTACGGCCGCGATCCAGAGGTCGCTTTGCAGGTTCTCCGCCAGCGTGGGCAGGTTCACATCCGACCAGATGGGCATGTCGTTGACGTAGCGAACGGCGCCATCGTGGACCCCGTACCAGCCGAACCCGAAACCGTCGGCATTGAGCCGTGCATAACGCAGTTCCTTCGGCGCCCAGGCCTGCACCTCGAGGCTGTGGGGCGGCGTCAGCAGGAGTTGGGCCAGGGCGATCTCCGGTCCCAGATACGCGGCGTGTCTGCACATGGCATGTCCCTGAAGTGTCGGGGGATTTGGTTTCCCCGGTATGTGGATCATGTTAGCGTCTGGGAAATCCCGGCGCACGTGCCCATCATGGACCAGATCTTGTCGCGACTCGACATGGACGAACGATTCCGCTGCATGCGGGTGCCGGCCGCGCGTCCGGTGCCGGGACTCGAGGAGGACGTGCGCCGGGGCCTGCTCGTGCGGCCCCGCAGTCTGCCGCCCAAGTATTTCTACGATGAACGGGGCTCGGCCCTGTTTGATCGTATCTGCGATACACCCGAGTACTATCCCACCCGCACCGAAGATGCCCTGCTGGCCGCCTGCGCCGGCCAGGTGATCGCCCGTGCCCGTCCGGATCACATCATCGAGCTGGGCAGCGGCGCCTCACGCAAGACCGGGCACCTGCTGACCGCCCTGGACCGGGCCGGACTGGATGGCTGCCAGTACTGGCCCTTCGATGTCTGCGAACCCATGCTGCGCCAGGCGGCGGCCCGGCTGATGGCCGCCCATGCGGGCCTGCGGGTCAACGCCCTGGTGGGTGATTATCTGGGGGGACTGTCCGGCATGCCGCGGCCCGGCGGGCGGCGGCTGTTTGTCTTTCTGGGCAGCACGGTCGGCAACTTCGAACCGGCCGAGGCGGTGGGATTCCTGCGCGAACTGGCGGCCCTGATGGATTCCGGAGACAGCCTCCTGTTGGGTGCTGACCGGGTCAAGTCCCCGGCCGTTCTGGAGGCCGCCTACAACGATGCCGAGGGGGTTACGGCGGCCTTCAACCTCAATCTGCTCGAGGTGCTCAACAGGGAACTGGATTCGGATTTCATGCCCGATGCCTTCATGCACCGGGCCCTCTACAACGCCGTGGACCAGCGTATCGAGATGTATCTGATCTCCCGTGTCCGCCAGATGGTGCATCTCAGCCGCCTCGGAGAGCATCTGGAACTGGACGCCGGCGAGTCCATTCTCACGGAGATCAGCCGCAAGTTCACCCCCGAAACCCTGGAGGCCATGCTGGGAGAGGCCGGACTGGAGTCCGTGGCCCGTTTCGAGCCGGAGAACGGCTATTTCTCGCTTGTTCACGCCCGACTGTCACGGCGGTCCCGGGTCCGGCCCCTGTAATCCGTCCGTTCGATGCCCGTGTGCGCGGCATCAGGGGCGGCCAGGCAATGAACGTATCGGGCCCTGGGCCCCGGGGGAGGCTACAGGGCGCCGGTTGCCGAACCGTCCCGCGGCCTGCGGGCCACCCGTACGAACTCCGTTGAAGCCGGCCGATTTGGGTACAATAGGAGCCAGGTTACTTTCCTGGATGCTGGCCATGTTCACCAAGAATTTCGTCTACGACCTGTTCGGGAGATCCCCGGTACGTCCGCTCCAGGCGCACATGGACAAGGTACAGGTCTGTGTCGCCGAACTGCCGGTGTTCTTCGAGGCCGTGTGCAGCGACGACTGGGAAAAGGCCGGGATCCAGCAGCAGAAGATCGCCACCCTGGAGCGTGAGGCCGATTCGCTCAAGAAGGAGCTGCGCCTGCAGCTGCCCAAGGGCATGATGCTCGCCATGTCCCGGCGCGACGTGCTCGAGGTGCTCACGGTCCAGGACCGGATTGCCAACACCGCCAAGGATATCGCCGGTCTGATTCTCGGCCGCAGGATGCGCTTCCCCGACAACATGACCCAGGATCTCCAGGACTACCTTGCCCGCTGCATCGATGCGGTGCATCAGGCGGGGCGCATTGTCCATGAGCTGGACGAACTTGTGGAGGCCGGGTTCCGGGGGCACGAGGTGGATGTGGTCAACGATATGCTTGCGGAGCTGGATCATATCGAACAGGACACCGACGCCATCCAGCGGCGCATACGGGAGACCCTGTTCAGGCAGGAAGCGAACCTGTTTCCCGTGGACGTGATGTTCATGTACAGGATCATCGACAACATCGGCGACCTGGCCGATGAGGCGCAACGGGTGGGAAGCCGCCTGCAACTGATGCTGGCGCGCTAGCCCGGCGCTCCGCCCGTTACGGACTCGTCGAAGGATTCTTCATGCTGGAATACGGCACGCTTTTCATCATCCTCGCCTGTGTGTTCGGATTCTTCATGGCCTGGGGCATCGGGGCCAATGACGTGGCCAACGCCATGGGCACCTCGGTGGGGTCCGGGGCCATCACGCTGCGCCAGGCCGTGATCATCGCCGCGGTCTTCGAGTTCGCCGGGGCCTGGCTGGCCGGCGGCGAGGTGACCCAGACCATTCGCAGCGGCATGGTGGATCCGGCCTTCATGTCGGGCAATCCCGAACTGCTCATCTTCGGCATGCTGGCCTCATTGCTGGCGGCGGGCACGTGGCTGCTGATCGCATCACGATTCGGCTGGCCGGTATCCACCACCCATTCCATCGTCGGCGCCATCGTCGGTTTCGCCGCCGTGGGGATTGGCGTGGAGGTGGTGGAATGGTCCAAGGTGGGCCGCATCGCCATGTCCTGGGTGATTTCGCCGCTGCTGGCGGGCAGCATCGCGTTTGCCCTGTTTCGCAGTGTGCAGATCCTGATCCTCGATACCCGTGATCCGCTGGCCAATGCCCGGCGTTTCGTCCCCGGCTACATCTTCCTGGCGGCCTTCATTACCGCCCTTGTCACGCTGCTCAAGGGGCTCACCCATCTGGGGCTCGAGTTCTCGACGTTTGAAACCTATGCCATTGCCGCCGGCATCGGCCTGGTGGTCACTGCGTTTGGTGTGCATGCCATTCGTCGCCAGAAGTTCGACCCCAGAGCGGACCGGGATTTCCACTACACCAACGTGGAGAAGGTCTTCGGGGTGCTGATGCTGATCACCGCATGCGCCATGGCATTCGCCCATGGTTCCAACGACGTGGCCAATGCCGTGGGTCCGCTGGCGGCGGTGGTGAGCGTCGTGCAGAGCGGTGGCGTGGTGGATCCGCGCACGGTCATGCCCATCTGGATTTTGCTGCTGGGCGGGTTGGGCATTGTCGTGGGGCTCGTGACCTATGGCCACAAGGTGATTGCCACCGTGGGCACCGGCATCACCCAGCTCACCCCCAGCCGCGGCTTCGCCGCCACGCTGGCCGCCGCCATCACCGTCGTCATGGCCTCCGGGACCGGATTGCCCATCTCCACCACCCACACCCTGGTGGGCGGCGTTCTGGGCGTGGGCATGGCCCGCGGTATCGCGGCCATCAACATGGGGGTGGTGCGCACCATCTTCCTGTCATGGATCGTGACGCTGCCCGCGGGGGCGGTCCTGGCCATCGTGTTCTTCTTCATCCTGAGGGGGCTTCTGGGGTGAAACCCGGTGTTGACGCCGCATCGGGCGCACGAACCGGACGGGTACGGGCTGACCGCGCAACCATGTGGCACGCCCTTGATCCCGGCGTCCTCGTCATCGATGCCCGTTGGGCAGGTGTTGAACGTGTCGAAGAATGGCGCCTCGCCACTTGCCCCGGCCCCCCTCTCCGTCGCACTGTATCCTGAGTGTTCGCTCGGCCTTTATCAGGGGCTACCATGTCAGGCGAAGAAACTCCCCGCGATCTCACCCTGATCCTCGTCCGCCACAGTCAGGCAGAGGACCCGGGCACGTTCGCGGGTACGGGATCACCTGACTGCGACCGTCCTCTCACCTCGCAGGGGGTCAAGCGCATGAAGCGCGCGGCCAGGGGTATGCGGGAACTGATCGACGGCGTGGACCGCATCCTGACCAGCCCCTGTACCCGCGCTGAACAGACGGCCCGCATCCTGGCGCGCGAGCTGGACCACGGTACCGTGGAGCGTGCCGCGGAACTGGCCCCCGGGGGTGATCCGGCCGAGCTCACGCAGTGGCTCGCGCACACGCTTTCCGGCGGCGTGGTGATGCTCGTCGGCCACGAACCGGATCTGTCCCGCCTGATCGCCTGGCTGTGTGCAGACAGCGCCACGTCACTGGTGGAAATCAAGAAAGGCGCGGCCTGCGCGGTGTATTTCGCCGGAACGCCCGGGAAAGGGCGGGGCACCATCCTCTGGCTCATGTCTCAGGCACAGCTGCGCAAATTCTGATGCTGCTCCGATCTTCAGGATCCAGGGATCCCGCCCCGCCTCCGGCAGCTGCTTCGGGGCTCTGTCCACTGAAGGTTGATCAACGAGTCGTCCTGTCCCGGTGACCGCATGATCCGACGCCTCAAACCGCCCGAGACCGTTGCCGCCGTCGATCTCGGCTCGAACAGTTTTCACATGATCGTGGCGCAGGTGCGCGATGGCCATGTCCACATGCTCGATCGCCTTCGTGAGACCGTGCGTCTGGCCGGCGGCCTGGATCGGCGTGACCGGATTACGGCGGAGGCCATGGAGCGGGCCACGGCCTGTCTCGAGCGTTTCGGGCAACGGGTGCGGGATCTGCCCCGGGGGGCGGTGCGTGCGGTGGGCACCAACACGCTGAGAAAGGCGACCAACGCCGCGCAGTTCATGGAGCGCGCCGCCGCCGCACTGGGCCATCCCATCGAGGTGATCGGCGGGCATGAGGAGGCCCGCCTGATCTACCTGGGGGTGGCACACACGCTTTCCGATGACGGCGGCCGGCGCCTGGTGGTGGACATCGGCGGCGGCAGTACGGAGTTGATCATCGGCGAGCGATTCGAGCCCATCCACGGCGAGAGTCTCTACATGGGCTGCGTGCGCTTCACACAGCTCTATTTCCCGGAAGGCCGCATCACGGAGACCGGATGGCGCGCGGCGGATCTTGCCGCTCGCCTCGAACTGCAGCCGGTCGAACGCCATTACGTGACACTGGGTTGGGAGAGCGCCCTGGGTGCATCGGGGACGCTGCTGGCCGTGGAGCGCGTACTGCATGAGCAGGGCTGGTCCCGGGGCGGCATCACGCTGGAGGGGCTTCGGCGCTTGCGTCAGGCAATGGTCGCAGCGGGTGATTTGTCGAAACTTGAACTGGCCGGGCTCGGCGAAGATCGCAAGCCGGTGTTTCCCGGAGGGGCGGCGGTCCTGCTGGCCATCTTCGAGGCCCTGGGTATAGACACCATGCAGGTGTCCGACGGCGCGCTGCGCGAAGGGCTCGTCTTTGATCTGCTGGGGCGCATCAGCCACGAGGATGTGCGTGAAAGGACCATTGACGGGCTCATGCACCGCTTTCAGGTGGATCGGAACCACGCACTCCGCGTCGAATCCACCGCCCGGGAGCTGCTGGAGTATGTGGCTGAGGCGTGGGACATGGACGAGGACGCCGCCGATACCTTGGGCTGGGCGGCCCGGCTCCATGAACTGGGGCTCTCCATCTCCCACGCGGGTTATCACAAGCACGGTGCCTACCTGCTCGCCAATGCAGACCTGCCGGGGTACTCGCGCCAGGGCCAGCAGTGGCTGTCGCTGCTGGTGCTGGCCCATCGGCGCAAGTTCCGCGTCGGACTGATCCGGCAGTCCGTGTCGGGAGAGATGCAGCCGCGCCTTGTGCGCCTGGCTGTGCTGTTGCGTCTGGCCGTGCTGCTGCGCAGGAGCCGAGGCGATACGCCTCCGGCCCTGCAATCGGCGAGGGCCACCTCCAACGGCCTGAAGCTCGCGTTCTCCCCGGGCTGGCTTGACGCGCATCCGCTGACGCGGGCGGACCTCGAACGGGAGAAGGACTATCTGAAGCCGGCAGGGGTGAAGCTGAAGGTTGAGTGAAGAAATTCAAGATTCAAAATTCAAGATTCAAGGGGGTGGCGTCAGGTTCTCCTTGAATTTTGATTCTTGAATTTGGAATCGCAGTATTCCACGACTTACGTCGTGGAATACTGCGCTAGCAGATCGTTCTGTGCGGAACGCGGCTTCTGGTTGGCCGCCGGTTTGATCCGCCGGTAACCGCCGTCCTTCTGCAGCAGCCAGGCCTGGGTGTTGTCGGAGAAGTAGTTGAGCAGGGCCTCCTGCATGACCCGCTTGCGCAGCGTGTCGTCGGTGACGGGGAAGGCCACCTCCACCCGCCGGAAGAAATTGCGCGGCATCCAGTCGGCGCTCGACAGGAACAGTTCGGGTGCCTCATCCCCGTTCTCGAAATAGAAGACGCGCGAGTGCTCCAGAAAGCGGCCCAGTACGGAACGGACCTGGATGTTTTCCGATACCCCGGGGATGCCCGGGCGCAGGCCGCAGATGCCGCGCACCAGCAGGTCCACCCTGACGCCCGCCCGGGAGGCCCGGTAGAGCGCCTGGATGATCCGGGGCTCGATGAGGGAGTTCATGCGCGCCATGATGCGCGCGGGCCGGCCTGCGCGCGCGTGCTCCGCTTCCCGGTCGATGCGCTCGAGCATGCCCGAGTGCAGCGTGAAGGGGGATTGCAGGAGCTTCTTCAGCTTTGACACGCGGCCGAGTCCCGTGAGCTGCTGAAACACCTTGTGGACATCCTCGCCGATGGTCTTTTCCGTGGTGAGAAGACCGAAGTCCGTGTAGGCCCGGGCAGTGCCCATGTGATAGTTGCCGGTGCCCAGGTGCACGTAGCGCACGATCCGGCCAGCTTCCCGGCGCACCACCATGGCGAGCTTGGCGTGTGTCTTGTAGCCCACCACGCCATAGACCACGTGAGCGCCCGCATCCTGGAGGCGGTTGGCCAGCTGGATATTGGCCGCCTCGTCGAACCGGGCGCGCAGTTCCACGATTACGGTCACCTCCTTGCCGTTCTCCGCCGCCTCCACCAGGATGTCCACAAGCTGGGAACGCAGCCCCGTGCGGTACAGGGTCTGCTTGACGGCCAGCACGTCCGGATCGCCGGCCGCCTGGCGCAGGAACTCCACCACCGGCATGAACGACTGGTAGGGGTGGTGCAGCAGCACATCGTTCCGGCGCACGGCCTGGAAGATATCGGTGCCGGCGGCCAGACCCGGAGGCAGGGAGGGTGTGAAGGCGGGGAATCTCAGATCCGGACGCTCCACCAGGTCGTGCACCGCCAGCAGGCGGTTCAGATTCACGAGCCCGCTGACCTGAAACAGATCCTCCGGGTCCAGCTTGAACTGGCGCAGCAGAAACTGCGCGGTGTCGTCGGGACAATTGTCCGCCACTTCCAGGCGCACGGCCTCGCCATAGTTCCTCTGGGGCAGCTCGCCCTCCAGCGCCATGAGCAGATCATCGATCTCCTCTTCGCGCACGAAAAGATCCGAGTTGCGGGTGAGCCGGAACTGGTAACACCCTGTCACCTTCATGCCCTGGAAGAGATCGCCCACGTGGGCATGGAGGATGGAGGAAAGGAACACGAAGTCGTAGTCGCCGCGGGCAATCTCCCGGGGCACCCGGATGATGCGCGGCAGCGAGCGGGGCGCCTGCACCACGGCCACGCGGCTCTCCCGGCCGAAGGCGTCCCTGCCCTCCAGGGTGACGATGAAGTTGAGGCTCTTGTTCAGGATGCGCGGAAACGGGTGTGCCGGATCGAGGCCCAGCGGCGAAAGCACGGGCAGCAATTCCTGGGAAAAGAACTCCCTGACCCAGTCGGCCTGCTCGGCATTCCAGTGCGTCCTGCGCAGGAAGCGCACGTCCTCGGTTTCCAGGGCGGGGATCAGGACCTCGTTGAGGGTCCGGTACTGGTCCTGTACCAGCGCATGGGCCCGGGTGCCGACACGCGCGAGCTGCTCGGCGGCGGAGAGGCCGTCCGGCCCCGGGGTATTCACGCCCAGTTGCACCTGCTGCTTGAGTCCGGCCACCCGGACCTCGAAGAACTCGTCCAGGTTGGTGCTGGAGATGCACAGAAAACGCAGCCGCTCCAGCAGGGGTATGGAGGCGTCCTTGGCCAGGTCCAGCACGCGCTGGTTGAACGCCAGCAGGCTCAGCTCACGGTTGAGATAAAGCTCCGGGTTTGAAAGATCAACATCATCCATCGGGGATTCATGCCCGCAGAGGTTCACAAAAGCCTAACAGGCCGTTGAAAAACTCCCGCCAATGGTGATGATAGGCGGAATCGTTCGATAAGGAGTACAAGCACGATGCGAGGTGATCGCCGACAGCAGGAATCGATGTTCAGCTACGTCTCGCCCGAGACGCGCGTGCCGCAACGCCACCCGTTGCGCCCGATTCGGGAGATGGTCGACCGTGCACTGGCCGCGCTGGATGATGATTTCGAAGCGCTGTACTCCCACACGGGCCGCCCGTCGATTCCCCCGGAGTACCTGCTGCGCGCGGCACTGCTTCAGATCCTGTACTCGATTCGCAGCGAGCGGCTGCTGGTGGAGCAGATCGACTACAACCTGCTGTTTCGCTGGTTCATCGGGCTGTCGATGGACGATGCGGTGTGGGATCACTCCAGCTTCACCAAGAACCGTGACCGGCTGCTCGAGGCCGATATCGCCCGGCGTTTGTTCGCCGAGGTGGTGGCACAGGCCCGGGGGGCTGAGCTGTTGTCGGACGAGCACTTCA
>SKOF01000408.1 GCA_007120155.1 Thioalkalivibrio sp.
ACCCGGATCATGGGCGGCAGTCCGGCGGAAAGGTGCAGATCCGAGGCACCGTTCTTGACCCCGAACGCGAGCAGCTGCGTAATGTCCATTCAATCCCCCAAGTCTGGCGCCCTATCAGGCTTTTTCGCGGAGTCTGCCCGCCGCCGGCCGGGGCGTGAAGCGGCATCGCGCATGAACGGTAGTTAACACCGGGCAGACGGATGTCTCCTGATACACGGCCCGTGCCGGAGAGTGGGGCCGAAATCCGAACCAGCAACCGGCTTGGAATATAGCACAGCACCATGGACACCTTCTGCGACAGACTCCAGCGCATCCGGGCACGCATCGCCGAGACGGCAATTCTCTTTGGCAGGGCGCCCGAAGAGATCCGGCTGCTCGCCGTGAGCAAGACGCATCCGGTGGAGCGGTTGCGCGAGGCGATCGACTGCGGTCAGCGCGCCTTCGGCGAGAACTACGTGCAGGAGATGGCGGAGAAGGCCAGGGCACTGGCGGACCTCGAGGTGGAGTGGCATTTCATCGGGCCGATCCAGAGCAACAAGACACGGCTTATCGCCGAACTGTCCGGCTGGGTGCACTCGGTGGACCGCGAGAAGATCGCCCGCCGTCTGAGCGAGCAACGCCCGGCCGGCATGCCGCCCATTCAGATCTGCCTGCAGGTCAATGTCAGCGGCGAGGAAAGCAAGTCCGGCGCCGATCCGGCAGACCTCCCCGGGCTTGCGCAGGCCGTGGCCGGTCTGCCCGGGCTTGAACTGCGCGGGCTCATGGCCATACCGGCCGCCACGGACGACGTGGCCCTTCAGCGTCAGGCGTTTGCCCGGGTCCGGGAACTCATGGAGGACCTGCAGCACCGGGGCCACCGCCTGGACACCCTCTCCATGGGCATGAGCAACGACCTGGAAGCGGCCGTCGCCGAGGGCGCCACCATCGTGCGCGTGGGCACGGCCCTGTTCGGCGCCCGCCAAAAGCCGACCGGCAAGTAAGTCCGATGCGCCCGGGGACCGGGCCCGGCTTCAGCTGACGGCACCCCTTCATGGACTGCCGGCGCGCCGGGAGGCGCAGACACCCGGCTGCTCCCCGTCGAAGCCGGCACCTCACTCACGACCGGTTCGGCAGGTGGCCTTGACCGGGCCGGGATGAGTATCATCTGGACCATGAGCAACCTGCGGATACCCTCGTCATGAACGAACCCATCGCATTCATCGGCGCCGGCAACATGGCCCGGAGCCTGATCGGCGGACTCATCCAGGACGGCTGGCCGGAGGACGCCCTGTGGGCGGTGGATCCGGATGCGGCACAACGGGAAGGCGTCTCCCGGCGCTGGCCGAGGGTGCACGTGCACGCCGACGCCGACCAGGCGGTGGCCCATGCGGACGTGCTGGTCCTGGCGGTGAAGCCGCAGGTGCTCGGCGACGTGGCCCGCGGGCTTGCCGGGGCCGTACAGGCCCGGGGTCCGCTGGTCGTGTCCATCGCCGCCGGAGTGCGTGGCGAGGACATCGAACGCTGGCTGGGCGGCGATCTCCCGGTGGTGCGATGCATGCCCAACACGCCTGCGCTGGTGGGCAGCGGCGCCACGGCGCTGGTGGCCAATGCACGCGTCAGCTCCGATCAGAAGGCAGTGGCCGAGTCCATACTGCGGGCCGTGGGTCTTACCGTCTGGCTGGACGACGAGGCCGCCCTGGACGCGGTCACCGCCCTGTCCGGGAGCGGGCCCGCCTACTGCTTCCTGGTCATGGAGGCCATGGAGGACGCCGGCGTGCAACTGGGACTGCCCCGGGAGACGGCACGCCTGCTGGCGCTCCAGACCGCCTTCGGGGCCGCCAAGCTGGCGCTGGAATCCGAGGAGGATGCGGCCACGCTGCGCGCCCGGGTCACTTCCCGGGGAGGCACCACCGAGCGGGCCCTGCAGGTACTGGAATCCGGCGGACTCCGGGAGCTGCTGGCCAGGGCGCTGACCGCGGCCCGGGACCGCTCCCGGGAACTGGCCGATCAACTGGGGCAAGACTGAGCCCCCGGCGACGTGTTCACGGGCCCCGGCCCGCAAGGAGAACCATCACACCATGCCTACCCCCCTTCAGGACGTCAGCGTCTTTCTGGTCTCCACCCTGCTCAGTCTGTATGTGATCGCACTCATGCTGCGCATGCTGCTGGCCATGGCGCGCGCGGACTTCTACAACCCGATCTCCCAGTTCCTGGTCACCGTGACCAATCCGCCCGTGCTGCTGCTGCGCCGGTTCGTACCGCCGGTGGGCCGGCTGGACACATCGGTGCTCCTGCTGATCGTGGTGCTGAAGATGCTTGAGATCTGGCTGGTGGCGACGATGCGGGGTGTGAATCCCCCGTTCGGCGTGGTGTTCATGGTGACGGTGTTCCAGCTGTTGCAATTGCTGATCTACATCTACATTGTGAGCATCATCATTCACGCGATCATGAGCTGGTTCATGGCCGCCGGCGGCCACATGGGGCGCAATCCTCTGTCCGGTCTCCTCAACAGCCTCAACCGCCCGATACTGGATCCCATTCGCCGCATCATGCCGCAGATGGGCATGGTGGATCTTTCTCCCCTGGTGGCGATCATCGGCCTCAATGTGCTGCTGATCCTTCTGCGCTCGCTTTTCTGACTCCCCGGCGTGACCGAAGGCTATTACCGTTGGGAAGATGGGCATCTCCATCTTCGGCTTCGGGTACAGCCCCGGGCCTCCCGGGACGGCGTGGGTGACGTAGTGGGAGACCGGCTCAAGGTCCAGTTGACCGCACCGCCCGTGGATGGCAAGGCCAACGAGCACCTGATCCGTTTCATGGCCCGCTCTTTCGGTGTGAAACGCAGCGCCGTACGGATCACCGCCGGCGAAACCGGCCGGGACAAAACCCTGCGCATCAGTGCACCGGGCCGTCTTCCGGCGGCATTCCCGGCCCTGGCGCCGCCCCGCTGAAAACCCGCGCTCGCATGGATGTTTTTTGGCTACACTTGCAATGAGGGGGACATTCGAAACCCCTGACACCAGGAACCACGGTACGCAACGGAGGAGCATCGCCACATGAAACCCTTGCATGTCATACACACAGTTCTGCTGCTCGCACTCGTCATTGCCCCGGGTGCTCAGGTGCAGGCGGGAGGTCAACAGGACTTTGGCGATTTCGTGGTGCATTTCAATGCCATCAACACGGATTTCCTGGCGCCCTCGGTCGCGAGTTCCTACGGGATCACCCGAAGCAGCAATCGCGCACTGGTCAACATCAGTGTGATGAAGAAGGCGCTGGGCGTGACCGCCGAGCCGCAGCTTGCCCATGTCACCGGCAAAAGCGTCAATCTGCGCGGTCAGACACGCAACCTGTCGTTCCGCGAGATCAGGGACGAATCCGCGATCTATTACCTGGCAGAGATCAGTATCGATGACGGCGAAACCCTCGACTTCATGATCCAGGCCGTGCCCCGGGGCAGCGACCCCCTGGACATCCGTTTTCGCCAGCAGTTCTTTACACGCTGACGGAGCCGAAGTGCCCGGCAGGTGCGGCGCGGCGCAATGCGGTCACTCAGCCCCATGCACGCCAGACCTGCGCCAGCATGTACAGGCCGAAACCCGCCACCATCAGACCCGCTACGGTACGCACCCCGTAAGCCCTGAGCACGCCACCGAGTCTTGCCGCCATGACGCCCATGAGCAGCAGGTTCGGCAAGGTGCCCAGGCCGAAGGCGCCCATCAGTGCCGCGCCCTGCAAGGCGCCGCCGGCAGAGATCGACCAGATCAGCACACTGTAGACGAGGCCGCAGGGCAACCAGCCCCACACGAGCCCGAGCACCACAGCCTGGCGAGGGGACCGGACCGGCATGAAGCGCCTGCCCAGGGGTTCCAGGCGCCGCCACAACACGCCGCCCGCCCGCTCGACCCGTGCCAGGCCGTGCCACCAGCCGGCCAGATAAAGGCCGAGGGCGACCATGAACAGCCCGGCAAGAATCTGCAGCACCAGTTGCGCCTGATTCACATCCATCCATCGCGTAGCGAACCAGCCGGCTCCGCCGGCAATCGCCCCCGCCACGACATAACTGAGGATCCGGCCGAGGTTGTAGGCCAGCAGAATGGGCAGGGATGCGCCCTGGGACGCATCACCGGCGGAGACCTCGGGCCGGGACGTGCCCAGGCTCAGGGCCGCCACGATTCCGCCGCACATCCCCGCACAATGCACGCCACCGAGCAGGCCCACCACGAACGCCGCAATCAGGGTTCCGTGCTCGATCACGAGACCCCCCCGGAACGGCGTGAACTCCGGTTGAACACACTCGCCGGTTCCCTGAGAAAACCATCTCGCCAGTAGTCATTCATCGTGCTATC
>SKOF01000519.1 GCA_007120155.1 Thioalkalivibrio sp.
CGCTGCGGGCGATCCTTGTCCTCGTCCTTCTCCTCCTCGTCCTTGTCGTGCCAGGTGCTGAGCTGCAGAGCATCACGGGTATCCATGTGGTCGCGGGTTTCCTCGTCCTTGTCCTTTTCGTCCTCGCCGTAGCCGATCAACGCGGCGGAGGCCGAGCCGGCACCCAGGGCGCCGGCCGCGATCATGGCGATCAGCAGAGACTTTACGGAAGTGGGTTTGTTCATGACATTAACTCCTGAATGATCGTTGCTTGGTTGAGCGGCCCCCTGTGGCCGGAGGCCCTACGCTTGCGTTGACTTCAATCAGGGTAATGCGACGACCATGCCATCTACGAAAAACACATATTTTTCAGCACCTTGCTCAGAACACCCCCGGAGCAGGCACCCGTCCGGATGTCGCTTCCAGGCGACAGATCGCCGGACCGCATCTCGCCAACATCCTGATAAGGCTCACATTCCCGACCGTCGCCTGAAGGAGACAACCGGCCTGCAACGTCGGGACACCCTGACACACCCTGACCGGTTCTCCGGGGGGTGGCGGAACAGTCCCGCGACACCGTCATTCCACCGGTCTGCGCGTCGCACGAGGTAACCGGATCGGATCGTTGCCGTCACGAAAGCCCCGGCTGCGGCGGGGTTGGCTCGATCAAGGCGGTGATCTGACCACCTCCCGGGAAGGCGGTCGGGACATCCCCGGTTGAGCGTCGAAGCAGGTCTCTCCGGAGTCTCTCTCCCTGCAATTCCTGGCATGCTTTGTGCTGGATGTCATGGCATGTGGATCGAGCGCTTACACAAAGGCAACTACCGGGGGACGTCCAGGCGAGACGTCCCGCCAGCCCGGGAGAGGGCTGGCGCCGGTGCCGATCCCAAGGTCCGGACCATCCGCGGTTTGCAGGGATGTGCGAACCACGCGGTCCTGTCGGCGGGTCCTCCCCCCCTCTCTGGGCCCCTCCCTGGCCCTCCCCTGCCCGCCGAGCCGTCCCCCCCGACCGCGCTTGGGCCGGTCACCCGCCATGAGGGCGGGTGACCCGCTCTTTTTTCTTGTCACACACGCAAAATCGAGAGGCGGAACGGGAAGACACCGTTCGCCAACCATCGGGAAACATTCAGAAAACCAAGGAGATCCTGTATGAAACAGTTCAACCTGCCCGCTAGCGTCAAACCCCTGGGCCTGGGCATCCTGCTGACACTGGCCCTGTTGGCCGGGTGTTCAGAGAGCGGGCCTGCCGAAGAGGCCGGCGAGCGCATCGATGACGCAGTGGAAGAGGCCGGGGACCGCATTGAGGAGGCCACGCGGGAAGCGGAGGACGCCATCGACCCGCCGGGTCCCGCCGAGCGTGCCGGCCGCCAGTTCGACGATGCAATGGAGCGGGCCACCGGCGACTGACGCCGCACCCCGCCGGATAAGCGCAACCCCAATACGCCACTGTGCAAGGAGGCCGTCATGCTCAGCCGGGTACTGATCTTCTTCATCCTCGCCATCATTGCCGCCGCACTCGGCTTTTCGGGAGTGGCGGGCGCGGCATCCTGGGTGGCACAGGTGCTCTTTCTGGTGTTCCTGGTGCTTCTGGTGGTGGCAGTTGTCACCGGCCGGCGGGTTCTGTAGCCGCCCGCCGGTCCCGGTCACCACCGCTTGACCCCACCCGCTGGAAACCCGCGTGGTCGAACCGGAAAGCGGCCTATTGCGATGACCCGCCATCGGCGCGGTTGCGCCATTGCTGGAACTGGGGTTGCTCCACGTAGCCCTTCTCCAGCACGTAGCGAAGCCGCGCGACGATGTTTGCCGTGACACGGGGCGTGGCCTCCTCCACGGCCGTACCGCCGGCATCGATCAGCAGTTCCGAGTCGGCGCGCACCACCTCCTCGCCATTCTCGTCGAAAAAGAGCAGCGCCGGGGCGTGTAGCAATTCCAGCCGATCCGCCCATGCGGCGGGGGTGCTGGTTGTACCGTCCGGGAGCACGATGGATGTGGTCGCATCAGTGGCGTCCAACTGGACCGCATGGAAACGGGCCACCCTCTCGCGTACGGCCGTTTGCGCGAGGACCGTGCGATGCAACCGTAAACAGGCTGCGCAATCCGGCCGCTCGAAAACCACCAGCAGCGGCCGGTCCGCGGGCTGGCGCCGATCCAGGTCATGAGGCGGTGCGGCAAACAGCTCGGGGTCATGCACGATTGCGCCTTCGGCTGCGCGATCCGCTGCCTCCCGTTCCGCCAGGTACTCGCGCAGGCTCTGCCGTCCGTCACGCCCTTCGTCCAGGTAGTCCAGCGCGGCCCGAAAGCGTTCCGGCGGAACGTAGCCCACCAGACGCAGGCGCAGGGCGCCGCCCTCCCCGTAGAAGGCAAGTGTCGGCGTGAATCGGGCGCGCTCCTGGACCGCGAAATCCTTGGTCCAGTGGGACCGGCCCTGGAAATCCAGGAGCTGATCATCACTCAGCACCTCCAGGCCGATGACATCGTAGCGGGCATTGAGGCGCGCCACGATGTCCTCTTCCGCGAACGTGGTCTCCATGAGGGCATGGCAATAGCTACAGGTACGGGTGCCGAAATACACCAGCACGCCGTCCTTGCCTGCGGCCAGGGCATCGTCCAGATCGGCCCGAAGGTCCAGAAGGCTTTCCTTGAACCAGGGCGGGTGGACCACTTCCACCTGGCCGCCGGAATCGCGCGGTGCCCCGGTCTGGGCCGACGCGGGCCCGCCGGGCAGAAGTGCCAGACTGAGCACCACCGCAAGCACCCGTCCCGAATCTACAATCGACAGCATGGCCATGGTCTCCTGAAGATCAATGGGGGGGGCGGGACCGACGGCACGCCCCCCCACATCTCATCATAGCCCGAGAGACGCCCGTGCGTGACCGATTTCGGCGCGACCGGCGCCGGCATCCCCCACGATCGCCAGAAGCGTCCCATAGTGTTCCCGTGCGCGTTCGGCCAGGCCCGCCTGTTCCGCGGCCCGCGCAGCACCGTACACGGCGCGGAGCCGATTGGGCTCCTTGCCCATCACCGACTCGAACTCCCGCAACGCCACCGCGGAATCGCCCATCTCCAGAAGCACTTCGCCCAGCAGTTCCCTGGCCAGTACCACGGGGCCGGGTGTAACCACGTTCTTCTCCGTGGCGTCCTCATGGTCGGCGGCGGCACGCAGGCGCTGCAGCGCTTCCGTGTCGCGGCCCTCGGCCCGTGCGATCCAGGCCTCGATGATGGCTTCCTGTATCAGGCTCTGGTCCGCCCAGTAGCGTTGCCCCGCCGCGAGCATCGCCTCGCGCAGGCCGGCCAGGCGTTCCAGCTCGATCCGGGCCGCCGTGGTGTCGCCGATGCGGGCGGCGCCGAGCCCCCGACCGAAGGCGTTGACCGCCTCGGCATTGGGGAAACGTGCCCAGGCAAAGTCGAGCTCCGCGGGCGAGAGTTCGATCCCTGCGGCGTCGGCCCAGCGGCCACGCTCCAGCGCGTAGCGCACGGGGATGGCCGCGATGGCGTAGGCGATGGCCAGGTTCTCGTTGCGGATCTCGCGCAGCGCGGCCACCTCCTCCACGATCTGTCCGGCCTCTTCGTCCCGTCCCATCTGCAGGTACGCGTAGGTCAGGTAGTCCATGGCGTGCAGGCGCCCCCGCAGCTCGCCGGCGGCTTTGGCCGCGGCCCGGTTGGCGTCGATGGAGGCCTGCCAGTGGCCGAGCCGGGTGAAGATGTGCGACGGCATGTGAAGGGCATGGGGCGCGCTTTCGGCCACGGCGGCGTAACGCTGCGCGGCGGGCAGACCGAGGTGTGCCAGCGGCGGATAGTCGTAGCTGTGGATCAGGTAGTGCGCGACACCGGGGTGCTGCGGATAGCGTTCGAACAGCGGCTCCAGGATCGCCGCCGCCTCGCGCTGCCCGGCGTAGGTCTTGTCGGTCGGGTCGACGGTGGCGCTCAGCGCCAGGGCATGCAGGATGCTGGCCTCCACGTCCCCGGGATAGCGTGCCGCCAGCGCACCCATGGCCTTCGTATAGGCAGCCGCCCGGGCCTTGTGCTCGACGGACTCATGATCCCGGTAGAAGCGTTCCATGGCGGCGATGTAATCGCGCTCGCGCTGCGTCTTCGCAACTGCAGTCCGGGCCTTGTCGACCATCGCCAGACCCTCCAGGAGGTTCCTGCTCCGGAGCGGCCAGATGAAGGGGTTGTCCATCAGAACCAGGGCATGACCCCAGTAGGCCATGGCGCAGTCGGAGTCGGCGGCCAGCACCGCATCGAAGGCCTTCTTCGCCTCGCGCCAGTGGAAGGAGTGATACAGCGCCATGGCGCGGTCGAATGCCTGCCCGGCCTGCGCATTGCAGGACACGGGAAAGTGC
>SKOF01000406.1 GCA_007120155.1 Thioalkalivibrio sp.
GGCGATCAGGTTGTTGGGGAATACCTCCCGGGTGGTGTTGTAGTGCATCACCCCATCGTTGAAGGCCTGGCGTGCGAAGGCGACGCGGTTCTCGGTGCTGGTCAGCTCCTCGGAGAGCTGCATCATGGTCTGGTTCGCCTTCAGGTCGGGATAGTTTTCGGACAGGGCGAACAAGCGTCCCAACACCCCGGAAAGTCCCTGCTCGGAGGCGCCGAGGCGCTGGATGGCCTCCGCGTTGCCGGGGTCGGTGGCCACTTCCTTGAGACTCCCGAGGGCCTGATTGCGGGCCTTGATCACCGCCTCAAGCGTGTCCTTCTCATGGCTCATGTAACGCTGGGCCACCTCCACCAGGTTGGGGATCAGGTCGTAACGGCGCGTGAGCTGCACGTCGATCTGGGCGAAGGCGTTCTTGTAGCGGTTGCGCGCGGTGACCAGGCGGTTGTAGATCACCACCGCAAACACCACCAGCAGGATGACCAGAATCAGAAGGACCCATTCCATTGTTATTATTCCCGGGGCAGTGGAAGGTCGATACAAGATACATAAAGGACCCTGCCCTTGTCTCTTTTTCGCGACTCCAACGGCACACGGACCGGACAGGCGAAGCGCATCCGGCGATGGTCGGGATTCCCGGACCGTAGGTTGGGGTGAGCGCAGCGAACCCCAACGGGCGTGCCTATCGAAGCCTCGGATGTTGGGGTTCGCTGCGCTCACCCCAACCTACCGGACTGGCAGGGAAAGCCCAGGGGCGGGCCGCGGACCTGACAAGGCAGGAGAGGAGATCATCCCCCGCCACTCCTCACCCCTCATTCCTTACTCCTCACCGACCCATTGGGTCGTCAGAAGAAATACCGGGCGCGAAACTCCAGCCGCCAGTCGTTGAGGCGCTCGCCGAACTCGGTATCGCGCCCCCCGGAAAGCACGGCCAGCCGGCCCCGCAGCTCGGTGTTGTGAAAGCCCGTGTACATCACCTCGGGGATGGTCGAGGTGCTGCCGTCGTGCAGGTTGACGATGGCGTTGGCCCCCAGGCTCCAGTAGAGGGCGTCCCAGGGCTCGCTCTTGCGCACCCGCAGGAAGAGGTAGTCGCGCATCGCCTGGGGCGCACCGTAACCCTCGCGGCGGGCGGTCATGGCCCGGGGCCGCAGGACCGGGTCTTCACGGGCGGCGCGGGCGAGATCGAAAAAGCGCTTCATCTCGTCCCGGCTGTAACCGGCACCGTTGCGGTAGTACTCCACGATCCAGGTGGTTTCCCCGCGGGTCAGGTAGCGCATGCCGAGCAGCAGGTCCACGGGGCGGGTGTCGTGGGTTTCGAGATCCCCGTCGCTGATCAACGCGCGCGTGCGTCCGTCGTACCAGGCCAGTTCGCCGTGGATCTCCACGTGGGGTACCGGGTTGCGCGAGAACCCGATGCCCAGCGCACCCGGTCGGCTGCCGTCGCTGCGGGCGGTCACGTGGATATCGGTGTCCCGGTAGAGCAGGTACAGCCGGGCGGCGACGTTGACGGTCTCGCGCTCGCCGAAATCGCCGTTCACGTCCGCGGTCACCGGGAGAATGACCGGCGTGAAGGAGACGGTGCGCAGTTGCCCCTGCGGGAAGCTGCGCACGTATTCCACCGAGCCGAGAAAGAAGCCCTCGCGGCTCAACTCCGGATCGGTGGGATCCTTGGGGCGTTCCAGGAAGCCGATGGGGCTCCAAGCGTAGCCGGTGCCCCAGCGCAGGCTGCGCTTGCCCAACTCCAGGGTGGTCCGCTCCCCGGCCGGGGTGGAGACGTAGAGTTCGTGGACGTTCAGGTCGCTGCTGCTGCCGAAGATGTCATCCACCACCTCGGCCTGGATGCGTGCCCGCAGAGTGCTCTCCTCGTGGCGGTACAGTGCCGAGAGTTCGCCCAAGCCCCGGTAGCGCTCGAAGCTGCCCGGTTCCCGGTCGGGAAAGTTCAGGGCGTAGAGGGCGGAATCCGCGTCCGGGCGCAGGTGCTCGACCGTGCCCTGAAGGTATCCGCTGAACTCGTAGGCGGGTCGTTCGTAGCGGGCGATATCGAAGTCGAAGATGAACTCCTCGGCTGCCGCAGCGGGTGCCGCGAGCAGCAGCACCCCTACGAGCCGATGGATCACCGGCGCAGCTCCCCGATCCGGGGCATGTAGCTCAGGGTGAACACCTCGTCCGGAAGTTCCCGCGGGGTGATGCCCGAGAACAGCATCACCGAACGGTAGCCCCGACGCAGCGGACTGTCGGTCTCCAGCACAGCGGGGCGCACGATGCCGTGACCGAAATCGGTGATGTTGCTGTAGCGCAGGGTCTTGATGAGCAGCCCGCCCGCCGCGTAGGCCTCGATGGTGACCGGCGTGAGCGTGGCCCTGTCCACCTCCATGCGCAGCCGGTCGTAGGCCACCGCCGGGCCGCGGGCCTTCAGGTCCAGCACGTAGCCTTCCTCGTCCTCCTCCTCCAGCGTGGCCGTGTACTCGGTGCTGAAGTCCAGGCGCAGGATGTCGGCGTTGCTGAACACCCCGCCGGTGACCGACTGCAGGCTGGTGATGCGGATGGGCCGTCCCACCTCCGGGATGTACAGCCACATGTTCTCGTCCAGGCGCAGGGTGCTGCGGCCGCGCTCACCGGGCGGGTCCAGAAACACCGCCGCCATCTTGTCCTCGCCCTTGCGCACGCTGTAGAGCACGAACTCCCGCTGGCGCCCGTCGGGTTCGATATTGATGATCTTGCGATACATCTCGAAGGAACCCGGCTGCATGCGCCGATCCACCTCCCGGAGCAGTTCGTCCCCGTCCGTCTCCTGTGCGGACAGTGTGGCGCTGAGCATCCACAACACAAGAAACCACGCAACGCTGAACATCGATTTCATGATCACTCCGAACTGGTCCTGGTCGACAAGACATGACGCCTTTGGCCACAGAGGGCACAGAGGACACAGAGATAAAAGGCGCTTGTTCTTTCTCTGTGCCCTCTGTGCCCACTGTGGCTGATCCTCAAGAAGCACGTCGCGGCTCCCACTAGCGGCAGCCTCGTAGGGCGGATAAGCGAAGCGCATCCGCCGCCCCCGGCCGATGATGCGCCGGATGCGGCTGCGCCTTATCCGGCCTACGGGTTCCGAACCGCCCCCGGCCGACGTTAGACATGACGAAGCGCCACGATGGGATCCATGCGTGCCGCCTTGAAGGCGGGTTGCAGGCTCGCCACGGCCGCCACCAGGATCACGATGCCGCTCACCGCCAGGATGTCCGCCGGACCCAGCTGCGGGGCGAGCAGGATGTGCTGGCGTCCGAAGGCGAAGCTCACCGGCCAGAGATTGAGCGCCTGAACCAGGATCAAGCTCACCAGTGTACCCACCAGCGTGCCCGCCAGCCCGAGCAGGATGCCCTCGCCCACGAACAGACCCATGATCCTGCCCGGGGGCGTGCCGATGGCGGACAGGGTGCCGATCTCCCGAATGCGCTCGTAGACGGCCATGATCATCACGTTCATGACCGCGATCAGCACGATGCCCACCAGCATGACGCGGATGAAGAGATCCAGCAGATCGATCATGCGGGCGATGTTGGCAAACGGCGAAAGCTGGTCCCAGCCGTGCACCTCCAGTGCCGGCTGGCCACGCGGTGTCGTCACGGCCGCCAGCGCACGGTCCAGGTGCGCCATCACCCGCTCCATGTGGCGCAGGTCCTGGAGTCGTATGGCCAGCTCGTTGATCTCGGGCCTGTCCAGGCGCAGCAGCTCGCGGGCATCTTCCATGTGCAGGTAGCCGTCCCGCCCGCCGGGCCCCGTGACCGCCTCCAGGATACCCTGCACGATGAAGGTCCGGCCGTTTACCGAGCCGTCCACGTTGGTGGCCACCAGCACCACGGTATCATCCACCTGGACGCCCATGCCCCGGGCCAGCAGTTCCGGGATCAGCAGCCTCCCCGGGACCACCAGGCCGTCCTCCACGCTGCCCGCCACCAGTCGTCCGCCCAGCAGGGGCATGGCGGCTGCCTCTCGTTCCGGGATCACGCCGTTCAGGCGGATGGAGGTAGTCTCCTCGAAGTTGCTGAACATGGCACCGAACTTCAGGCGCGGGGTGACCACCTCGACCACGTCCAGCTCATCCAGCGACCGCTCCACCGCCTCCACCATCTCCGGGGTCATGTTGAGATTCAGGGGCAGGTTTTCCAGGGAGGCCACGTAGCCGCGGTGGTGCACCTGCACGTGGCCCAGCATGGAGTCGGTGATCTGGCCCACCATGATGTCCCGGAAGGAGCCCGACACGGCCATGAACCCCAGCACCGCCACCATGCCCAGCACGATCAGCCC
>SKOF01000355.1 GCA_007120155.1 Thioalkalivibrio sp.
ACAGCGGGTGCGGCATCGGGGTGTCCTTCTTTTGGTTACTTTTCTTGGACAAGCAAGAAAAGTAACTCGAGCCGCCTGCAAGGCGGATCGAAACGCCTTTGCCTTCCCACTGACACAGGCAGAAAAGAAAACCAGGCCAGACACTCCAAAAAAGAAGGGGCCCCAAGGCCCCTTCTTTCACTCGACAGACCGGAACAGCACCCGTCAGCTCACTTCCTTCATGCTCAGACGAATGCGCCCCTGCTTGTCCACTTCCAGTACCTTGACCCGGACGGTCTCACCCTCGGAAAGGCGGTCGCTCACGCTGGCCACCCGTTCCTCGGAGATCTGGGAGATGTGCACAAGGCCGTCGCGACCGGGCAGGATGTTCACGAAGGCACCGAAATCCATGATCTTGGCCACGCGGCCCTCGTAGATCCGGCCAACCTCCACGTCGGCGGTCAGCTCCTCGATGCGGCGGCGGGCCTCCTCGCCGGCGGCCTTGTCCACGGAGGCGATCTTGACGGTGCCGTCATCGGAGATATCGATGCTCGCACCGGTCTCCTCGGTCAACGCACGGATGGTGGCGCCGCCCTTGCCGATCACGTCGCGGATCTTGTCGGGGTGGATCTTGATGGTGGTGAAGCGCGGCGCGAACGCGGACACCTCGGTGCGCGGCTCGCTGATCACCTCGTTCATCCTGCCCAGGATGTGCAGGCGCCCTTCCCTGGCCTGCTCCAGGGCCTTCTCCATGATCTCGCGGGTGATGCCGTCGATCTTGATGTCCATCTGCAGCGCCGTCACGCCGTCCCTGCTGCCGGCCACCTTGAAGTCCATGTCGCCCAGGTGGTCCTCGTCACCCAGAATATCGGTGAGCACGGCAAAGCCGTTTTCTTCCTTGATCAGACCCATTGCGATCCCCGCGACCGGGGCCTTGAGCGGGACGCCGGCGTCCATCAGCGCCAGGCTGGTGCCGCACACGGAGGCCATTGAACTGGAGCCGTTGGACTCGGTGATCTCGGAGACCACGCGCAGCACGTAGGGACAATCCTCCTCGGCGGGCAGCGCGGCCTGTACACCGCGCTTGGCCAGGCGCCCGTGACCGATCTCGCGGCGCTTGGGGGTACCCACCATGCCGGTCTCGCCGGTGCAGTAGGGCGGGAAGTTGTAGTGCAGCATGAACCGCTCGCGGCGCTCGCCCTCCAGGGCCTCGATGAACTGGGCATCCCGATCGGTACCCAGGGTGGCAACCACCAGGGCCTGGGTCTCGCCACGGGTGAACAGGGCGGAACCGTGGGTACGGGGCAATACGCCGGTACGCACGGAAATCGGGCGCACCGTGCGGGTGTCGCGACCATCGATACGGGGATGCCCCTCGATGATGCGGCCGCGGACAAGGCGCTTCTCCAGGGAGCCGAACACGGCCTTGACCTGATCCGGGGCGGGGGCACCCTCTTCGCCGGTGGCCAGTTTCGCCACGACCTCGTCACGCAGGGCATTGACCCGCTCGGTACGCGCCTGCTTCTCGGCGATCTGGTAGGCGGCGGAGAGATCCGCCTCGCAGGCGGCCGCAACGGCCTCCTTCAGGGCAACATTGTCCTCGGGCGGCGTCCAATCCCAGTCGGGCTTGCCCGCCTCGGCCTTCATCTCGTTGATCACCCGGATGGCCGTCTGCATCTGCTCGTGGCCGAACATCACGGCACCGAGCATGACCTCCTCGGAAAGCATTTTGGCCTCGGATTCCACCATCAGCACGGCCTTCTCGGTACCGGCGACCACCAGGTCCAGGTCGGAATCCTTGAGGGCGGATATGCCCGGATTGAGCACATACTCACCGTTGATATAAGCCACGCGGGCCGCACCGATGGGCCCCTTGAAGGGCATGCCCGAGAGGCTCAGGGCGGCGGAGGCGCCGAGCATGGCCGGGATGTCCGGGTCCACGTCCGGGTTCACGGACATGACCGTGGCCACCACCTGCACCTCGTTCTGGAAGCCCTTGGGAAACAGGGGACGAACCGGGCGGTCGATGAGCCGGCAGGTCAGCGTCTCCTTCTCCGTGGGGCGCCCTTCACGCTTGAAAAAGCCGCCGGGGATGCGGCCGGCGGCGTAGGTGCGTTCCTGGTAGTTGACGGTGAGCGGGAAGAAATCCCGGCCGGGCGCCATTTCCTTCTGGCCAACCGCAGTCACCAGCACCACGGTATCCGCCATGTGGACCATGACCGCAGCCGTTGCCTGGCGTGCGATCTCTCCGGTTTCGAGGGTGACGGTGTACTGACCGTACTGGAAGGACTTCTTGATGGCTGTCACGGTGACTCCCGGCTGTTTCCGATGAAGAATTTAGCGACGCAGACCCAGGCTGCTGACCAGATCCTGGTAACGCTGCTTATCCTGACTCTTGAGGTAATCCAGCAGCTTGCGGCGCTGGTTGACCATCTTCAGCAGCCCGCGGCGGGAATGATGGTCCTTCTTGTGGGAGGCGAAATGGCCCATGAGGTGTTCGATGCGCGCGGACAGCAGCGCGACCTGGACCTCGGGAGAGCCCGTGTCGGACGGATCACGGCGGTACTTTTCGACAATGCCCGCCTTGGTTTCTGTGTTCAGAGACATACTGCAATCACTCCTGAAGATCTCGCGAGAAGGCTGTGCTCTTGGTAAAGGTCGGGAATTCTATCACGCGGAGGCCTGATGGAACAGGGCTGTCAGGGCCAAAACCCCATGGACCGGATTCACGGGATTTTTCCCGATTTACAGGATCTTATTCCCTCCGGGGCAGGCCACCGACTCCCGGATCGCCTCATGACGATCGGCAGCGGGTACACGCCGCCGTGATGGCCCGGGGGACATCCTGTTCATCCCGAAAAACCTTTGGGTCCCGTCCATTTCACGCATCCCGAGCCCCCGGCACCATCAGCCGGCGAGGCCCCACCCGGCCGTCGTCTAGAATCTCGCCCATGCCCAGGAAGACCCGGTCGGGACCATAGATACGCACCATGCCCCGGGTCGGGGCACCCGGCACGAACACCGCCTGCCCCTGGCGCACGTAGAAGGCACTGTCCCGATCCAGGCTCACCGCGGGCCAATGCGCCAGGGCGCTGTCGACCGGTGCCAGCAGCGCATCCAGGGCCGCCTCGCCCTCCGCGGCCCGGGCCTCGATCTCATCCAGCTTCACCATTCCGGGCTCGTCAAAGGGGCCGAGCCCCAGTCGCCGCAGTTCGATCACGTGGGCACCGCAGCCCAGACGTTCGCCGATATCCTCCACCAGGGTCCGCACATAGGTGCCCTTGGAGCAGCGCACGTCCAGTTCCAGGGTGTCGGCCGAGAAGCCCGGGCAGGTCAGTTCATGAATGGTGACGTTGCGCGGGGGACGCTCCACCTGCTCGCCCTTGCGGGCCAGTTCGTAAAGCCGCCGGCCCTGGTGCTTGAGCGCCGAATACATGGGCGGTACCTGCAGGATGGGGCCGCGAAACGGCGCCAGCGCCGCCTCAATCACGGTTTCGTCGAGCGGCGGCACGGGGCGTTCCCGCAGGATCCCGCCTTCCGAATCCGCCGTGTCCGTGGTGACGCCCAGACGGCAGCGGGTGCGATAATGCTTGTCTGCTTCCAGCAGGAATCCGGAAACCTTGGTGGCCGCACCGAGGCAGATGGGCAGCAGGCCGGTGGCCAGGGGATCCAGGCTGCCCGTGTGCCCGGCCTTTCGGGCCCGGAACAGGTACTTCACCCGCTGAAGCGCCTGGTTGGAGGTGTAGCCCTGGGGCTTGTCCAGCAGCACGATACCGTGCACGTCCCGGCGCTGGATCTTCGGTTTGTTCATCGGGTGCTGGCTCGAAAGGAGTGGCCGCAGATGCGTTCAGGCGAAGAAAAGCCAATGGACAGGATGAACAGGATAAATGCGGATTTACAGGTCTTCCTCATCGTCCGGGTGCCTGGCGCGATCCTCGGCCACGGCCTGATCGATGAGGGCGGAAAGGCGCGCGCCGCGCTCCTGGGTGTCGTCGTAGTGAAAGTGCAAGTGAGGCACCATACGCAGCCGCATGCGCCGGCCCAGTTCCCGGCGCAGGAATCCCGCGGCGCGCTGCAAACCCTCGGTGGTGTCGGCCACCTGCTTCGCATCGCCCAGCACCGTGAACCAGACCTTGGCATGGGCCAGATCACGGCTGACCTCGACACCGGCGAGCGTGACCATGCCCACGCGCGGGTCCTTCACTTCGAGACGGATGAGATCGGCCAGTTCCCGCTGGATCTGGTCGCCCACCCGTTCGGTCCTTGAAAAATCTCTGGGCATCTAGTGTC
>SKOF01000099.1 GCA_007120155.1 Thioalkalivibrio sp.
CGGCCTCCGCCGCCTGCTGGTGGGTCATCTCGAACTCCTGGATCAGCCGGTGCAGCGCGCCGGCCTCCTCGATGGGGTTGAGGTTCTCCCGCTGGATGTTCTCGATCAGCGACATGGCCGCGGCGGCCTGGTCCGGGATGTCGCGGACCACCGCCGGCACTTCATGCAGCCCCGCCAGTTGCGCCGCGCGCCAGCGGCGCTCCCCGGCGATCAGCTCGTATCCCTGGCCCATGGGGCGCACCACCACCGGCTGCACCACGCCCTGGGCGCGGATGGAGGCGGCCAGCTCCTCCAGGGCTTCGGGGCGGATGTGGAGGCGGGGCTGGTACTTGCCGCGGCGGATCTGCTCCACCGGAATCCGGCGCAGGTTGGAATCCTCCTGCTCCCGCTGGGCGGAGCCGGCACTGCTCAGCAATGCATCCAGGCCCCGCCCCAGTCCGCTTTTCCTCTTGGCCATGCTCATCGAATCCCGGGGTGGCGCGGCGCGCATGACGCGCGCCGCCGGTTGTCAGTGTCAGTTGCTGCCCGTGGCGGCCGTCGCCGGGGGGTCGCCCCGGTGGCGGCGAAGGATCTCGCCGGCCAGCGCCACATAGGCCTGGGCGCCCCGGGACGACGTATCATACAGGAGAATCGGCAGACCATAGCTGGGCGCCTCGGCCAGGCGCACGTTGCGGGGGATGATGGTCTGGTACAGGCGGTCGCCGCAGTGCTGCTCCAGCTGCGCGGAGACATCCGTCGCCAGGTTGTTGCGCGGGTCGTACATGGTGCGCAGCACCCCCTCGATCTCCAGATCCGGATTGACCGAGCGCCGGATGCTCTCGATGGTGCCGGTGAGCGCCGTGAGCCCTTCCAGGGCGTAGTACTCGCACTGCATGGGGATCACCACCCCGTGGGCGGCCACCAGGGCGTTCACCGTGAGCATGTTGAGGGCGGGCGGGCAGTCGATGATGATGTAGTCGAACTCCCCGGCCACCGGCGCCAGGGCCTCTTTCAGGCGGAACTCCCGGCGTTCCGCCTGCATGAGCGCCACCTCCGCCTCGGTGAGGTCGCCGTTGGCGGGCAGGAGACTGAAGCCCACCGCCTCCACGTACTGGATGGCCTCGCGGATGGAGACCCGGCCCAGCAGCACATCACCGCTGGTGAACTCCAGGTCGTGCTTGTCCACGGCGCTGCCCATGGTGGCGTTGCCCTGGGGGTCCATGTCGATCAGGAGCACGCGGCGCCTCATGGCCGCCAGCGAGGCCGCCAGATTGACGCTGGTGGTGGTCTTGCCGACCCCGCCCTTCTGGTTGGCAATGGTCAGGATCTTGCCCATTGGGTCTTTCCTCGATTGGCCGGGGCTGCTCAGGCCGCTAGTTAGCCACAGAGATCACAGAGATCACAGAGGACGACCAGGATCTCTTTGCTCGATGCTCTGTGCCCTCTGTGACCAAGAAACCACGGCGCGGCGGCTGTGTTCGGAGCGACCCGGCCCCTGGGGCGGCCACTGGCCAGGGTACCGGCAGTCCATAGGGCGGCCCGTGGCCGCCGTGCCCGTGGCCGCCGTGCCCGTGGCCGCCGTGCCCTCGTCCGCCCGCCGGCTCGGCGGGCACGGCCCGCCCTATGTCTGCTCCCCGGCGCGGCGCAGGTCCACCAGGTGGCGTGCGGCGTCCAGCCCCGGCACGGTGAGCCGGTGGATACCCTCCACGCGCCAGGGGGCAGGCAGGTCCTGCAACTCATCCGACGGGTCGCGACCCTTCATGGCCAGCAGCCGCCCCCCGGGGGCGGCCAGGTGGCCCGCCAGGGCGACAAACTGCCGCGTCGCGGAAAAGGCGCGGCTGATGACTGTATCAAAGGGCACTTCCGGGCGGTAGTTTTCCACGCGAGTGTGCACTGCCGTGACCCGGTCCAGGCCAAGCTCCAGGATGGCCTGCTTCTGAAAGCGCACCTTCTTGCCGGAAGTCTCCACGAGCACCACCGTGAGGTCCGGGTCGGCAATGGCCAGCGGAATCCCAGGAAGCCCTGCCCCGCTGCCGATATCCGCAATACGCGAACCATGAATCCAAGGCCGTACGGCGAGACTGTCCAGAAGATGGCGGGTGACCAACTGATGCGGATCCGTGAGGGCCGTCAGGTTGTAGGCGCGGCTCCAGCGCGACAGCAGCAGCAGGTAGGCGGACAGGGGCGCCTCCAGGGCGGCGGGCAGATTCAGGGTCTGCAGGCCCTGCACCAGTTCGGCGCGGGCCCCGGCGGGCAGGGCCTTCACGCCCGGGCGCGCCCGGGCGCGGTCTGGCGCCTGACGTGCACCAGCAGCAGGGACACCGCGGCCGGCGTCACGCCGGGGATGCGCGCCGCCTGCCCGAGGCTATGGGGGCGGTGGGCCGCAAGCTTCTGGCGCACCTCCATGGACAGGCCGCGGATGGCGGCGTAATCAAGATCCTCGGGCAGGGTCAGGTCTTCATGTCGGCGCTGACGCGCCACCTCGTCCTGCTGGCGCCGGATGTAGCCCGCGTACTTCGCCTGGATCTCCACCTGCTCCGCCACCCGGGGATCGCTCACGCCGGGGCCGGCGGACGCCAGGGCCATGAGCGCCGCGTAGTTCACATCGGGCCGGCGCAGCAGTTCCAGCAGGCTCTGCTCGCGGGTGAGCGCACCGCCGATAAGCTGTTCGACCCCGGCCCGGTCCACCTGCTCCGGGTCGAGGCGCGTTGCGGCCAGGCGCGCGGACTCCCGCTCGATGGCCTCGCGCTTCGCGCTGAACGCCGCCCAGCGGGCGTCGTCCACCAGGCCCATGTCCCGGCCGACCGGCGTCAGGCGCAGGTCGGCGTTGTCCTCGCGCAGCATCAGGCGGTACTCGGCCCGGCTGGTGAACATGCGATAGGGCTCCGCGGTGCCCCGGGTGATGAGATCATCGATGAGCACGCCGATGTAGGCCTCGTCCCGGCGCGGGCACCAGGGCTCCAGGTCGCGTACGGCGCGCGCGGCATTGAGCCCCGCCACCAAGCCCTGGGCCGCCGCCTCCTCGTAGCCGGTGGTGCCATTGATCTGCCCCGCGAAGTACAGCCCCGGCAGACAGCGGGTCTCCAGGCCGGGGTTCAGATCCCGGGGGTCGAAGTAGTCGTACTCGATGGCGTAACCCGGGCGGGTGATGTGGGCGTCGCCGAAGCCCGGAATGCTGCGCACCAGCGCCACCTGCACATCGAAGGGCAGGCTGGTGGAGATGCCGTTGGGGTAGACCTCGTGGGTGTCCAGACCCTCGGGCTCGATGAACACCTGGTGGCTGTCCTTGTCGGCGAAACGCACCACCTTGTCCTCGATGGACGGACAGTAGCGGGGACCGACGCCCTCGATGGCGCCGCTGTACATGGGCGACCGATGCAGTGCGCTGCGAATGATGTCGTGGGTCTGCGCCGTGGTGCGGGCGATCCAGCAGCTCACCTGGGGCGGATGCTCTTCGGCGGCACCGATGAAGGAGAATACCGGGCGGGGATCGTCACCCGGCTGCTCGGTCAGCCGCGCATGGTCGATGCTGCGCCCGTCGATGCGCGGCGGCGTACCGGTCTTGAGCCTGCCTACCCGCGGCGCCAGTTCGCGCAGGCGCGCGGCCAGGGCGATGGACGGCGGGTCGCCCGCCCGGCCGCCCGAGTGCCGGGTCTCGCCTACGTGGATCAGGCCGCCCAGGAACGTCCCCACCGTGAGCACCACGGCGCCCGCCCGGAAACGCAGGCCGTCGCGGGTCACCACCCCGGCGGCCCGCCCGCCTTCCACGATCAGGTCATCCACCGCCTGCTGGAAGAGTTGCAGGTTGGACGTGTTCTCCACCGCCGCGCGCACGGCGGACCGGTAGCGCACACGATCCGCCTGGGCGCGGGTGGCGCGCACCGCCGGCCCCTTGCGGCTGTTCAGTGTCCGGAAGTGGATGCCGCCCCGATCCGCCGCCCGGGCCATGAGGCCGCCCAGGGCGTCGATCTCCTTCACCAGGTGTCCCTTGCCGATGCCGCCGATGGCCGGGTTGCAGCTCATCTGGCCGATGGTCTCGATGTTGTGGGTGAGCAGCAGGGTGCGCGCACCGGTGCGCGCCGAGGCGAGCGCCGCCTCGGTCCCGGCGTGGCCGCCGCCGACCACGATCACGTCATAGCTGCTTTCGAAACCCATCTGGTCCGATCCGGATGCGCGGGAAAAGGGTGGGAATTTTACGCCGGGAGCCCGCCGGACACCAAGGCGGGCGTCACTTGCCGATGCAGAACGTGGCGAAGATCCGGCCCAGCAGGTCATCGGAACTGACC
>SKOF01000425.1 GCA_007120155.1 Thioalkalivibrio sp.
CGTGATGGCTTCACCCTTTGGGCCGCCGAAAGAGCCGCTCACCTTGATGCCGGTCACGGTTTCTTCGGCGATAAGCGAGGGTCCGTCATGACTGGGTGCGGGCTCCGGCGGGTTGTATTCCTCCTCCGGCTCGTCGTCGCCCTCATCCGTGTCCGGCTCGACGTGCACCAATTTCTTCTTCGGCGACCACTTGTCCATCCACTCCGGCCAGACGTGGTATCCATGCCAACCGCTCTCGATGGCGATTGCCATCTTTTGGATGAGATCGTTGCAGGAGTCATACCCGACCTTCGCCTGATCCGGGGTGGCAGAGGTCATCTTCAGGGCGTTCTCAATGCCATCCATGTCCGCCGTCCACGGCAGCCAATCGTGCATCCACCGCTGGGCCACTGTGGCGGCGTACACCAGGCGCCAGTATTGAGTGGGAATGACACCCTGAGTGCCGAAGCTAATCAGCATCCAGTGGCTACTGTCGTACACGCCGGTGTAGGCGGAGCCGCCAGGAATGTACTGATTGAGCTTCTCCGGCGAGAACCCGTTGCGCAGCCGCACCATGATGCCGGGGTAGTGGCCGCACACCAGCCGCACGTCCAACGCACTCGCCTTGTTCGTACCATCCACTCGGGCGAACTGCTTACTGGCGAACATGCTGTGGAACAGCTTGTGGTACGAGCCAATCGAGAACAAGCGGGTGGCGAGGGTGTCGCCGCTCGGGTGCTTGTAGATGGCGTTCATGTCAATGTCTTTGCAGACCTTGACCTGCACCTGATGCGGGTTCAGATGGTCGGCCATGAGCTGCCCCATCTCCGCGCCCGCCTGCGGCTCTTGAATCAGCGTCACGGGGCTGGGCGCCGCGACTGTCTTCTTGTTCGCATGCATCGCCTCCATATCCCGGCGACGCCACTCGGACTCCCGCTCCCGCCGCTCCTGCACAATCCGCGCCGCATCATTCGCACGCTCGATCAGCACATCACTGCGCTCCAGGGCGGCGAACGTGTCGATGACGTGCTGCCCAGGCTCGGGGATATCACGGGAGAGGTAGGTGTACACGACCGGCGCAATCATGCCCGCTTGCGGGTTCGCTGCATACAGGTCTCCCTGATGCTGCTCCATGATCTTGTTCAGCCACCAGCCGTTGTTGTGCGCCAGCGTGACGAGGCGATTGAACACGGTCATCATGTTGCCGAACCGCTCGGCGCTCGGGTCACGGGTGAAGTCGATGGCCGCCCACAGCATGTCCCGTGACGCTGCGGCGCACTCTTGCCACTTGGCACCGCCGAAGCCCTTCTCTCCCCTCCAGAACTCGGGCGTGAACGCAGCGATGGCCCACGTGGCGTAATGCGCCATGTCCGTCACGGTGTGACGGTAGCCAGCGCGGAACACATCCTCTCGGGAACCGTGGATGAACGAGGCGGCGTCGTCCCAATCCAGGCAGTCTCCGATCTCATCGTGCTGCTGGAAGTGCCCACGCTCCGGCAGGTGGCGCGTCTCGGCGTAACCGAGTGCAAGGAACACGCGAATGGCGGCGGCGATGCCGTGCGCCAGGGTGACGCGTGACGTGTGCGAGCTGGACTGGAGCAGGTAGCCGCTGGCGTGCAGCGTGGAGAAGCCGAACTTCCCGAGGCTATGGAACTCATGGTGCGCATGGCTGGGCGTCGGCGGCTGGCTGTACAGCAGGCTCATCAGCATGCGGCTCAGGTCTCGGAACTCACTGGCGCCCCACGGCGCCGAGCCTTCGGGCTTCAGCGTGTCGCCGATGAGGGGGGTGTAGGTGGTGATGTAGGGGATGGAGTTGAGTACGGCGTGGACGCCGAAGTGCGACGTGAGCGAGCCGCCGGGGTGATACACGACCACACCCTCCGCGCCTCGCACTGCGAGCATCCGCTCCTCCCACTCCAGCAGGTCGTCCGTGTCCACGGGAATGACCCGCTGCACCAGCGTGGGCTGCGGCACGAAGTTCTCCACCATGGGGGTTGATGGTCCGGCTCGCACCTGCGTCACGTAGCGGGTAGGCCCGAACGCCACGCCCTCGATGTAGGCGACCTCGCCGTCCTGGATGCCGTAGTTCTCCGGGTAGAAACGGTACCCCCCCTGGGCGATGGCCTTCGGCGAGGACAGGTAGGGGTTGGGCACGGGGATGGTGATGGCGTTACGCCCAGCGGTGGCGCCATCATGTCCCGGCCCGAGCGTCAGGCTGGTCGGCGTTGCTACGAAGTTCGTCTGGCACTCGATGTAGCGAGCGAATACGATTTCACCCTCGGGGTCGGCAGCCAGCACTCGCCTCGCCAGCTCGCTGATGCGCTCGTGCGTCATGTCCTGCATATACATGACTTCCGAGTCGATGAAGCCGTGCCGTGGGCGTGCCGGGCAGGGGCGCACAATGATCCTGCCGCCGCCGCGGAAGTGCATGTCGAGCCGAGCGCGTAGTGCATCGGCGTCCCAACTGGCGACAGTCTCGACCGGCGCTGCGTACGAGTCGGCAATGCTTGCGTTGTAAGCGGCGGTGACGACAGGCGAGAGCGCAAGGATGCCGCGCGCCTTCTGCGTTCGTGGTTTCCCGGGGCCGTGATAGTACATAGGACCTCCCTCAACAAGATGGTGCCCCCGCACCGTTGTGATGCGGGGGCTTTCAGGCTGCCCGTAGTGCTTAGAACAGGTCGAGAATCTCGGCGGGCACCACGTCGCTGCTGAAGCCGACGCGGATGCCGTTGTCGTTCAGGAAGGGGCGGGCGAACAGCGGCACCGAGGCGACCTCGGCCTGGAACACGACGCCATCGTCGTACTGGTGCAGCGTCCCGGCGAGGTAGTTCGTGGCGTTGCTGGCGAGGGACTTGGCGCCATCGTACGAAGCGCCCTCGGCAACGGCGCCGAGGAAGGCACCGAGTTCGTTCGTGGTCGGCACGTCGTAGCACGCGCCGTAGCCGCGGTTCACGTGCTCGTCGAGCTGGAACTGGATGTGCGCGTGGCTGCCGCCACCGCGACGAACGAAGACGGGGATGCCGGACTGGATGTTCTCGGGGTTGATAATCATGCGGGTCTCCTCCATGGAGTGAAGAGCGTGCCGTGCCGGGTACTAGCGGGTGCCTAGCCAGGGCTACTGGGCTACATTCTCCCTTCCGAGAGCCGCCGCAATGCGCGGGTGCTCCACAATCGGTGCGCATGCACCAGCATCGACTCGTGCTTCTGCTTGATGTCGTCCTCGGGCATGACCTCCCAACTACCGTCCGGGAAGATGACCTGGAGCCATGATCGGTTGGCCCCCTCGTAACGCTGCACGAAGCCAGCAGCCAACCCGACGGTGATGATGTGCTGAAGCTCCAGCATGCTAGAAGATCGACCCGAACGAGGCTCGGTAGTGGTCCTCGTACATGTCGGATAGCTCATCCGTGATGGTGCTGGGGTTGAGCGGCGGCAGGTGGTACGAGGCGGCGCCGGGCACCTTGTGCTTCGCGCACAATGCCACCCGTTCGGGCTGCGTCAGTCGCTTCCACTGAGTGTCGGCGTCGGCCTCCAGCTCCTTGCAGAGCTGCTTCATGTCCCATTCCGTATCATCCGCGGAGAGGTTGACGGCGAGCGCGGTGTCGATGCGAACACTCTCCGGTGCGCCGGGCGGCAGCAGGATGGCGCTCACGTACTTGCGCTGCCAGTGCTTGAACACGTGCTCCGGCAGCACCTTGCCGTCGGTGCTGGAGTAGATGGCTGAGTACAGTATGCGATCACGCGCTGGGCTGTACGCATCCATCGCCACCACCACCTTGTGGCCGCTGAGGTCCATACCGGCGTACGCATCGCCGCTGGCGACCTGCCAGTCGGGCAGCGACGCGATGAACTCGTCCACCGTCTGCCCGAGTTCCTGCATCACCTTCAGGTCTTTGGCTTTGATCTTCGGCTTCTTTGCCACGGCTGCTCTCCTATGTGGGTGGTGGCGGTTCGTGCGCCGCCGTCGATGGTGTCAATGCGTAGCCTACGCTCTCCCTGGGCGTAGAGAACGAGTGCGGCGGCGAGCGCCTTGTGCCAGATGATGTGCTTCTCCACCCTCCTTCCGTCAGAAAACAGGATGTACGTCACCGGCGGTGCTTCGGAACCAGTGCTCAAGGTGGCCATACTCGTTCCACTGATTCCAGCGCAGACCCTCCTTCTTGTCGGCGTCGAGATACCCATTGAGGAGGATGAGGAGCTGGCGGTGGCTGCTGTACGCATAGAACTCACCTCCCTGTGGGAACTGGACTCGGTAGCCATCCTTGA
>SKOF01000542.1 GCA_007120155.1 Thioalkalivibrio sp.
CCGGAACCGGAACCGGCATCGGCGCCGGCCGCCGCCACGACCGGGAAACGGGATGCACCGCTGGACTGGACCGCCACGGTGCCGGCCCTGGGCCTGTCCGGCCCGGCGCTCAACCTGGCCAATCATTGCGCGCCCGGGCACCGGACGGACGATGAACTGGTGCTCTTGCTGTCGCCAAGTCACGAAGCCATGAAATCCGCAGCCAGCGAGCGGCGCGTGATCGATGCCGTCCGGCGGCACCTGGGCGCGGATCTCAAGGTGCGTATCGTACTGGACCAGCCCGACGCGGAGACCCCCGCCGAATCCTTGGCGCGGGCCGGCGCGGAGCGTCAGGAGGCCGCCGAGGCGGCCGTCGCGGAGGATGAACTGACCGCGCGCCTCGGCGAGACCTTCGACGCCCGGGTGGTGCCCGGTTCCGTCAAGCCCGTGTGATTTGCGTGGCGGTCACCGGGCAGCGTCGTGCCTGGCGGTCCGGCGAGGCAGTCGTGCGCGTCGCGCGGGACATTCCGAAACGGCCCGTCCGCGCCGTCTTCCATGACGGGCGGTGCGGTGTCCCTTCCGTTATCATTTCGAGAACAGATCAATACAGGTGAGCAAGATGATGAAAGGTGGACTTGGCAATCTGATGAAGCAGGCCCAGAAGATGCAGGAGGACATGGCCCGTGCCCAGGAGGAACTGGCGGGCATGGAAGTGACCGGACAATCCGGCGGCGGCCTCGTGAGCGTGGTGATGACCGGCCGGCACGAAGTGCGGCGCGTGAGCATCGATCCGAGCCTGCTGGAGGATGATCGGGACATGCTGGAGGACCTGGTGGCCGCGGCCATCAACGATGCCGTGCACCGGGTGGAGGAAACCACGCGCGAGCGCATGGCCAGCATGACCGCCGGCATGGGGTTGCCGCCGGGCTTCAAGCTGCCGTTCTGAACCGTACGTGGCCGGCCTGCTCGACGAACTGATCGACGCCCTGCGCTGCCTGCCCGGCGTGGGGCCCAGATCGGCGCAGCGCATGGCGCTGCATCTGCTGGAACGTGACCGCCCGGGCGGCGAGCGGCTGTCCCGTTGCCTGAGCGATGCCATGGCGCGTATCGGTCACTGCAGCACCTGCCGTACGCTCACGGAACACGAGACCTGCACCCTGTGCGGTGATGCCGGCCGGCGGCGGGACCTGGTCTGCGTGGTGGAAGCACCGGCGGATGTCCTGGCGGTGGAGCAGGCCACCGGATACCGGGGCCAGTACCACGTGCTGCTGGGTCACCTGTCCCCCCTGGACGGCATCGGCCCGGAGGAACTGGGTCTGGACCGGCTGGAGGCCCGGCTTGAGGCGGGAGAGATCCGCGAGGTGATCCTGGCCACCGGCACCACCGCGGAAGGCGAGGTGACCGCCCACTACATCGGCGAGATGGCCCGCGCCCGGGGCATCCGCAGCACCCGTATCGCGCATGGTGTGCCGCTGGGCGGTGAACTCGAATACGTGGACCGCGGCACCCTGTCGCACGCCTTCGAGGGCAGGCGCGATTACTGACTCGCGCGGAGACAAGAGGCAAGGAGGTGGTTTTTCTTGTATCTTCTCTCTATGTAACCTGTCTCCGGCGTTTCACTTATGACCGATTGTATTTTCTGCAGGATTGCCCGGGGCGAGATCCCCGCCGAGGTCGTCTACGAAGACGATGAGGTGATGGCTTTTCGGGATCTCAACCCACAGGCGCCGGTACATGTGCTGGTGATTCCGCGGCGTCATATCGCCACCATCAACGACATCGAGCCCGGCGATGCCGAGCTGGCGGGCCGGCTCTACCTGGCGGCCCGCAAGGTCGCGGAAGCCGAGGGGGTCGCGGAACGGGGTTACCGAACCGTGATGAACTGCAACTCCGAGGCCGGTCAGTCGGTCTACCATATTCACATGCATGTACTTGCCGGCCGTGCCATGCAGTGGCCGCCGGGCTGAATCTCCGGCGGCAGGCGCACCGGAAGGGTGACGGGCAATGAAAACTTCGGGTTTGATGACGGCGGTTCTGGTTCTCGCGGTGCACGGGGCGCCCGCCCTGGCCGAACCGGCGGAGCACGGCTACCAGTTGGGCGTCTCCCTGGACGCCTTCCCGGATCGCTGGAATCTGGCGCCACGGCATCAGGATCCCCTGGTGACCGTGCCCACGTCGCGCATGACGCTCAACGCCCATCTGGACAACTTCTTCCGCGCGGACGAAGGATTCCTGCTGGGCCTGGACGGGCGCGTCCACTGGCGCGACCGCGCCGAGGGAACGGAGCCTCGCATGATGGGCGGTGCCGAGTACGACTACTACGGCATGGATGTGCAGGCCATGAGCGGCTATCGCTTCGGTGCGCCGGGCGACGCGGTGCGCTACGACATGCGCATGGGCCTCGGGTACCGGGGCATGAGCCGTGATCCGCGCCTGCCGGGAATGTCGGCGGACGAGGACCTGGGCGTTCTCTACACCCAGCTCTCCGGGGGCCCCCGGTTCACCAGCGGCAACTGGCAGGGATATCTGGAGCTGGGCGTTCGTGTCCCTCTGGATTACAGCGACGGCGCACAGGGGTCCGTTCCGGCGGGTGGCGTCGAGGCAGCCGGCAACGGGCGGCGCAGCGCCGGATTCGTCAGTTTCCAGAACCTGTTCCAGCTGGGTGACAGCAGCGCCCTGCGCCTGGATCTGTATTACGACAGTCAGCGCTACGGGCTGTCGGAAAGCTCCCGCTGGCACTCCCTGACCGCGGATGATTTCTCCACCGGCCGGGATCGCGACGTGTTCGGGTTGGAGATGGGTGTGGACTTCTGACGCGCGATTCAGGACGCAATCCGTCGCAAGGCACAACGCTCCCTCCCGGATCTTCAGTTTCTCTTCATCGCCAGATAGCTGGCGTAGCGCTGTTCACTGATCTCCCCGGCTTCCACGGCCGCCTTGATGGCGCAGCCGGGCTCCCGGTCGTGGGCGCAGTTGTGGAAGCGGCAGTGCCCGATGTGGGGACGGAATTCCACGAAGCCCCGGGCGAGCGCGTCCACGGGCAGGGGCGGGGCGGTGAAGTCCCGCACGCCGGGTGAATCGATCAGCTCGCCGCCGCCCCGAAGGGGGTACAGTCTCGCGCTCGTGGTGGTGTGGCGCCCCTCGCCGGTCGCCTCCGAGAGTTCCCCGATGCGCAGGTCCTCATCGGGGAGCAGGGCCTGGATGAGGGAGGATTTCCCGACCCCGGACTGGCCCACCAGCACGCTGGTGGCATCCCTGAGATGCGTGCGCAGCGAGTCCATTCCCAGTCCCGTGGTCACGCTGGTGCGCAGCCCCGTGTAGCCCAGCACCCGGTACAGGTCCACCCTCTCCTCCAAACCGTCCCCGGTGCCCTCGTCCAGATCCGCCTTGTTGATGACCAGCAGGGCCGTTGCGCCCAGGGCCTCGATGGCCACCAGGTATCGGTCCACCAGGGGCCACTGGGGCGGCGGACGGTGGGCGATGACCAGCACCACCTGATCGATGTTGGCGGCGACGGGGCGGACCTGCCCGCGGGGATCCAGGCGTTCCAGGAGATTGCGCCGGGGGAGAATACCGGTGACCACCGCGTTTCCCGAATCGCTGGGCGTCCAGGTCACGCGGTCACCGCAGACCGCGTGCTGCAGATTCCGGCGCGTGGTGCAGCGGTGACGCTGTTCGTGCTCGTCCTCGATGATCAGCTCGGCGCCGAAGCGGATGATCACGCGCCCCTGGCGGGTCAGCACGGCGATGCCCGGTTGACGTTCATCCGGCCGGACGTATCAGGATGAACAGGCGGGTGCACCGGCCTCAGAACTTGTAGTAGTTGCGGTTCAGGTACTCGACCACTGCCATGACGTCCTCCTCGAACCAGTTCAGCCCGAGGGTGCTCTCGCAGCGGTTGACCTGGGTGACCAACTGGTTTTGCGAGGTCACCCTGCGGTCGGCGCGGGTGTACAGGCCGCTGCCGTCGCCGCCCACCATGCTGGTGTGGCAGGTCACGCAATTGTTGGTATGAAGCTCCTGGCCGTGCCTCACGTCCGCGGCCGCCGGGGTGCTCAGCAGGAGCCCCAGGGTGACGGATAAGGCCAACATCATCGCTTTGGGGGGGATACCGATCTTCATGTCTGAAACTCCTCGAAATATTGTGTGCAGGGCAAACCGGGTTGCCCGGCCCGCGCGGGGCTTGCCTGACCAGAGAGTATATGGCCTGAAGCGGCCGTGTGAAATTTGGACGTGTCCGCACCGGGTGTGTCACGCCGCC
>SKOF01000550.1 GCA_007120155.1 Thioalkalivibrio sp.
AATGCATATTGACGCGGATGAGAGGCGCGATTGGGATTATGCCTGGCGATAAATGCAATTGATTTGCAAGTAATTTTGGGTTAGGTTCCCGTCGTGACAGAGATGGCGGAGAGTGATTGCGAGGCGGTAGTGAAGAGAGCTTGGATGAACCTGTTGCTGGCCTGGGGGCTACTCGTGGGCTGCTCGGCCGCTGCTGTGAGTGAAGGGCTGGGAGATTCCGGTGACGCAGGGGGAGAGGAGCTCGATCAGGAGGATGCCTCAGAGACGGAGGAGCCCGGGTCGGATTCGGGAGATAACGCGGGGTGGGAGCAGCAAGAGGAAGAGAAGGAGGAGCAGGAGCAGGAGGAGGAAGGAGGGTGGGAGATCGGTGATGCGGCGTCAGGGACCGGACCGTTCTGGCCAGGGACAGGGCGGCAGGAATTTCAGCTCGTGTTCCATGGTGACGACGTGACCTGGGAGCGAGGGGTCCAGGGAGGGCACCATATCTGGGTAGCTGTCGAGGCGGAGAGAGAGGTTCTGGACGCCCTTGATGAAGACAGTCGGCGAGATGTTCGCCACACCTACCGGTTCTATCACGAGGACGGAGAGCAGCTCGCCGTCGCGAGCAGGCGTGGGGGGTTTCGGCTCGATGAAGAGGCAGGGCAGTGGCGTGCGATGGGGCTCTACGCGGTGCTGACGGCGCCTCGTCGCCCATCGACGATGGATGGTGATCTGATTCGCTATGAGCTGGAGATGGAGCTGGGAACCGAAGTGTTCCACCGCGAAGTCTGGCTCGTGAGTCAATGCTGTGATTGAGGAAGAGGTGATGAGAGAGCGCAGGGTATCCCTCGCAGTCTTGTTGGTGCTTTCGATGCTCTTCACCTTCGGGTGTGGAGAGACGGAGGAGTCCAATCAGACGGAGCAGGAAGAGAACGAGAACCAGGAAGAGGACGAGAACCAGGAAGAGGACGAGAACCAGGAAGAAGAGCATGCCTGGTCGGTCCTGAGTGAAGACTGGCCGGCGGCGTTCCTCTCTGTGGCGGGGCGCTCGGCCGATGATCTCTGGGTCGTGGGTGCGCGCCGCGATGGATCACCGCAGGCGCTGGAGCTTCGGGGCGGGGAGTGGTTGATTCATGAGGTGCCCTTCGACGTCGATCTATGGTGGGTGCATGTCACCTCGTCGGGTCGACCCTTCTTTGGGGGAAGTGATGGGGCGGTGATTACCTACGATGGGGAGGTGTTTGAACGCATAGATGAGGGGAGCCTGGCGAGGCAGACCGTCTTCGGGATCACGGGAGAGGAGGGAGATCTCTACGCCGTGGGAGGGGTCGGGGCGAGGAGCGGCTTCGTGTGGCACCATGATGGAGAGGGGTGGCGGTCGCTGCCCCTGCCCAGCGATGTGGCAGTAGATGAGAAGGGCACCTCACCGGGGATCTTCAAGGCCTTCGCCGATGGAGAAGGTACGGTGTGGTTCGTCGGGGCCCGGGGGACCGTGCTTCGCAGGGTAGGAGATGGCCCTCTGGAGCGGGTCCCTGTGGATACGGACGTCACGCTCTTCACGGTGCATGGGGCAGGGCAAGAGGTCTACGCTGTGGGGGGGCTTGCCTCTGGGGTGGTGGTGCGCCTGGGAGACGAGCCGGAGGTAATGGAGTTGCCGATGGCCTTCCTCCAGGGAGTTCACGTAACCGATGAAGACGTGACCGTGGTGGGAGGTCTCGGGGAGGTATGGAAGCGGCGAGGGCAGGGCGATTGGGTGGAGCAGGCCCGAGAGCTAGATGTCTTCGCCGAGTCCCTGCACGCCGTCTGGGTCTCTCCCGAAGGTGTCCGAGTCACCGTGGGAGGGAGCGTGATCTCGCCGGAGCTAGACCGCGGTGTTGTGTTCGTGCAGGGGGATGTCCCGTCGTTGCCGGAGCCGTCGCCTGCGGTGGAGCCTGATCCGGAGAGTCTCCGCTGTCCTGATGAGGTGTGGCAGCGAGGGGTGCAAGGTTCGGTGGCTCGGCGGTGGATTGAGCAGAACCTGGCGGCGATCCGGCTGGAAATCCCGGAGCCTACGGTCCATGCCCGCAACCTCTATCAGCTATCCCTGACGCTCTTTGAGGTCTGGGCGCTCTTCGATGAGGACCAGGATCCCCTCATCGTGGGCGGGCTGGCTGCGGAGTGGGGAGAGGAGCCATGGCCCCAGGGGAGAGAGTTGGCGAGGCATGAGGCGATGAGCGTGGCGGCCCATCACCTCCTGACGCATCGCTACGGAGAGTCCATCGGAGGAGCGCGGACAAGAGATTGTGTAGACCGAGTGCTCGAGGACCTGGGGTACGAACCGGACCTCCCGCCTGAGGAACGCGGCCCCGCCGGGAGGTTGGGTTGGGAGGTCGCCGAGGCGGTGATCCAGGAGTTCTGGGAGGATGGGGCGAGAGAGGCCGCTGGATACCAGGATCTGGATTATGAGTATCCCGAGGTGCCCCTGACGGTGGACGAGCCCGGGACGGAGGCCGAGGATCCGACGATCTGGCAGGTGCTGGATCTCGCGCAGGCGGTGACGCAGAACGGCATCGCCGTCGATGCAGGCTTACAGGGTTATATCGGGCCGCATTGGGGAGAGGTCAGGCCCTTCGCGATCGAGCGACCGGGGCCGGGATTGCCCTATCTGGAGCCAGGCCCGTTTCCTGGCCTGGGACCGGACATGAAGGAGTGGGTAGTGGATGTGATCCGTCGCACCTCCTGGCTCGATGTGGGCAGTGAAGAGTTGATGGACGCATCGCCCGGTGCCTACGGAAACAACAGCCTGGGTGCTGATGACGGCACGGGGCATCCCCTGAACCCAGCGACGGGGGAGCCGTACGAGCCACAGATCGTTCGTCGCAGTGACTTCGGGCGAGTGTTGGCGGAGTACTGGGCGGACGGCCCGGACTCGGAGACGCCGCCAGGCCATTGGAATACTATTGTCCATGAGATGATGGAGCATGCCCTCTTCGAGCGACGCCTCTATGGAGAGGATGAGGAGTTGGAAGAGCTGACTTACGACGTTCATCTCTATCTGGTGTTGAACGGAGCGCTTCATGACGCGGCGATCGTGGGATGGGAGTTGAAACGACTCTACGAGACGGCTCGCCCCATCACCCTGATTCGTTGGAAGGGAGCGCGCGGGCAGTCATCGGATCCGAACCTGGCGAGCTACGATCCTCAGGGGTTGCCGCTTGTGGAGGGGCTGATTGAGGTGGTGACCGAGGAGTCGTCGGCGCCCGGGGAGCGGCATGAGTCGCTGCGACCCTACATGGGTCAGGTGGTGCTCTTCACCTGGCCAGGGGCGCCGGGAGACTACGAGAACCGGAGCGCCCGGTGCACCTGGCAGCGAGCTGCAGAGTGGAGCCCGTACCAACCCCGGACGTTCGTGTCTCCGGCGTTTCCCGGCTACGTCTCAGGTCATAGCACGTTCAGTCGAGCCGCCGCCGAGGTGTTGGCCGGCCTGACTGGTAGCCCGTTCTTCCCCGGAGGTCTGGCGGAGTTCGTCGCCAGGGCCAACGAGTACCTGGAGTTTGAGTTGGGCCCATCGCAGGAAGTTCGCCTGCAGTGGGCGACCTTCTTCGATGCCGCCGATCAGGCTGGCCAGTCACGGATCTGGGGCGGGATACATATCGTCCCCGATGATTACGATGGGCGAGTCTTCGGGGCCGAGGTAGGACTGCGAGCCCTGGAGTGGGCAGCAGAGAATCTGGTGCTGCTTCAGGTGGACTAAGAGAGAGGTTGCGGGGAGCCGAGAGAGGAGTGGCCTCTTTCGGTCTAAACCCGTGATTTAATGCAAATAAAATGCATTTGCGTAAAAGGAGAAGAGGAATGAAGTGGTGGAATCGAAGGGTAGGTGAGAGAGCCGGACAGGTGCTGATAGCAGCAGGCCTAATGATGGGCCTTGCCGCCTGTGGCGGCGGCGAGACGGAGCAGGAGGCGACGTCGTGTTCCGTCGAGGAGCTGGCCAATGGGCAGGTTCGGGTGAGCTGCCCGGATGGGACGAGCGCGACGATCACAGGTCCGACGTCGGACGCCACGGCGTGTAGCTACGAGGCGTCCAATGGCGAAGTGCGGATCAGCTGCGACGACGGGACGGACGTGGTGATTCGCGATGGCGTGGACGGAGCGAGCGGGACGTCTTGCTCCGTCCAGGAGAACGCCGACGGGACGGCGACGATCCTCTGCGATGATGGGAGCACTGCCGATCTGGGCACGCCCGGGCCGGGGCTTGCGCCCGGGGAGATG
>SKOF01000591.1 GCA_007120155.1 Thioalkalivibrio sp.
CAGGGCCTGCCGGTAGTCCTCGGAGGTCACCCAGCCGAGGCTGTGCATGCGGCCCAGCACGTAATTGCGCCGGATCTCCGCGCGCCGGGGGCTGGTCACCGGGTTGGCGGCGGACGGCGCCTTGGGCAACCCGGCGATCACGGCAATCTGGTCCAGGGTCAGGTCGTCAACGGTGGCCCCGTAATAGACCTGCGCCGCCGCGGCCACCCCGTAGGCCCGCTGCCCCAGATAGATCTTGTTCAGGTAGAGCTCGAGGATCTCGTCCTTGCTGAGCTCGCGCTCGATGCGAAGCGCCAGGAAGATCTCCGTGAGCTTTCGGGTGTAGGTGCGATCACGGCTGAGAAAGAAGTTGCGCGCCAGCTGCATGGTGATGGTGCTGCCGCCCTGGCTCCGCTCCCCGGTGGTCATCAGATTGTGGGCCGCACGCAGCAGTCCCTGGTAATCCACGCCCGGGTGGGAATAGAAGCGGTCATCCTCCGCGGCCAGAAAGGCCTGCACCATCCGCTCGGGGACCTCTTCCAGGCGCAGCGGCTCGCGGCGCTGCTCGCCGTACTCGGCGATGAGCAGACCATCCCGGCTGTAAACCCGCAACGGCACCTGGAGATGCACCTCCCGCAGCGAGTCCACCTCGGGCATGTCCGGGGCCACATAGATATAGGCGCCGGCCACGGCCAGGATGCCGACAAAAAACAGCGCGAAGAGGGTCGTGACACCCCAGCGGATCAATTTCAGGATGGCAATCATTCAAGGGGCCCAAAACAAGCCGCGAGGAGGTAGGACGTCGGGAAAATGATACCGTTGCTCAGCAAAACTGAAAACCCGTTCAAAGAAATGAAAAATTTATGCTAGTTATTTTATGGAGTTGGGGCTAGTATCTAGAAAAAATATAAGTTATACACTGATTCACATAAGAAAAAGGACCTCGGGCATCCACTCTTCGCGTGCCTCGGATGGAACCGCCATCCTGGACGACGATTGCGTATTTGCCCCGGGCGGGGGATCTGCTGCCGCGCCCCGACAGAGGTGTCGACAACCTGGTCCGGGCCAGAGCGAGAAGGGAGCGTCGTGATAGGGTTCAGCCGCAAGAAACCGCCCCTGCTGGGCATCGACATCAGCTCGACCACGGTCAAGCTGGTGGAACTCAGCCGGTCCGGCGGAAAATACCGTGTCGAAAGCTATGCCGTCGAGCCGTTGCCTGCCAACGCCGTCGCAGAAAAGAACATCCAGGAGCCCCAGGCGGTCGGCGACACCATCAAGCGGGCCGTCAAGCGCTCCGGCACCAAGACACGCACCTGCGCCCTGGCCGTGCCCTCCTCCGCGGTCATCACCAAGATCATCACCATGCCCGCCTCCCTCAAGCCCGACGAGATGGAAGGGCAGATCCAGGTCGAGGCCGACCAGTACATCCCCTATGCCCTGGAGGAGGTGAACCTGGATTTCGAGGTGATCGGCCCCACACCCAAGAATCCCGAGACCGTGGATGTGCTCCTGTCCGCCTCGCGCAGCGAGATCGTGGAGGTGCGCGAGACCACCGCCGTCATGGGGGGCCTCGAACCCAAGGTCATCGATGTCGAGGCCTACGCCATTGAACATACCTACCCCCTGCTCCTGAACCAGCTCGAAGGGCTGGAAGACGCCGCGACGGTGGCCATCATCGATATCGGCGCGACCATGACCAGCATCAACATTCTGGACCAGGGCAGCCTCACCTATACCCGGGAACAGACCTTCGGCGGCAAACAACTGACCGAAGAGATCATGCGCCGCTACGGCCTGTCGTACGATGAGGCGGGTCAGGCCAAGAAGGAAGGCGGCCTGCCCGACAACTACGTTTCCGAGGTATTGGAACCCTTCAAGGACACGATGGTTCAACAGGTGGGGCGATTCCTGCAGTTCTTCTTCGCGGCCAGCCAGCACAACCACGTGGACCAGATCATCCTGGCCGGTGGCTGCGCATCCATTCCCGGCGTGGACGAGCTGATCGAGTCCCGGATCGGCACCCGCACACAGATCGCCAACCCGTTCGGCCGCATGTCGCTCAATACACGGGTCAACCCGCAGCGGCTCGGCCATGACGCCCCGTCACTGATGATCGCGTGCGGCCTGGCCATGAGGAGCTTCGACTGATGTCCCAGATCAACCTGCTCCCCTGGCGTGAGCAACGGCGAAAAGAGCAGCAGAAGGAATTCGGCATCATCGCGGGGTTGTGCGCGGCTGTCGCGGTCGTGGCGGTGTTCTTCGCCCACGTGTACGTCAACGGACTGATCCAACACCAGGAAGCCCGGAATTCCTATCTACAGAACGAGATCCGCATCCTGGACCGCCAGATCGCCGAGATCCGGGACCTGGAGGCCACCCGCCAGGCGTTGATCGACCGCATGAACGTCATCCAGGAGCTTCAGGCCAGCCGGCCGGTGGTGGTGCGCCTGTTCGACGAGATGGTCACCACCCTGCCGGACGGGACCTACCTCACCCTCATCGAGCAGCGGGACGCCAACCTGACGATCCGCGGCCGGGCGGAGTCGAACGCCCGCATCTCGGCCATGATGCGCAATCTGGAGGCCTCCCCCTGGTTCGGCGAACCGACGCTGAACGTGATCGAGACCCGCGACTTGGACGGTGTCCGCACCAGGGACTTCTCGCTGCGGGTCGGACAGACCATCCCGGGGTCCGATGACGATGAAGAGGATACAGGTGCATGAACCTGCAGGATCTCAACAATGTTGACCTCAAGAACCTCGGCACCGCGCCCGGGCCGGTCAAGGCCATCGCCGTCCTGATCGTGGTCATTGCCATCCTGGGGGCCGGCTACTGGTTCATCATCAAGGATCAGCTTGTACAACTGGACCGGGTACAGGCCGAGGAGACCCAGTTGCGGCAGACCTTCGAGGTCCGCCAGCGGCGCGCTGCCAACCTGGACGCCTACCGCGCCCAGCTGGAAGAGATGCAGCGCACCTTCGGCGCCATGCTGCGTCAGCTGCCAAGCCGGACCGAGGTGCCGAGCCTGCTGGTGGATATCTCCCAGACCGCCCTGGCCAGCGGACTGGAAATCGAGCTGTTCCGGCCCCAGGCCGAACAGCAGCGCGGCTTCTACGCCGAGATGCCCATCGAGATGCGCATGCGCGGAAACTACGAGCAGATGGCCGAGTTCACCAGCGGCGTGGCGAGTCTGCCCCGCATCGTGACCATGCACAACCTGGTGATCCGCCCCCAGGAAGAGGGCCGCCTGATCATGGAGGCCACCGCCAGGACCTACCGCTACCTGGATGAGAACGATGGCTGATCCTCGCACCAACCCCCTGGCCCGCTGGGGGCGCCTGATCACCGTGCTCGCCACGGCGCCCCTGCTCGCCGCCGCCCTGTCCGGCTGCAGCACCGACATCCGCGACCTCGAACAGTACGTGGAACAGACCAAGGCACGGCCGGGCGGGCGCGTCGAGCCCATCCCGGAAGTGGAACCGCACGAGGTGTTCATCTATCCGGGCCATGAGCGGGATCCCTTCGACTCGTCCATCCTGGCGCCGAGGCTGCCGGACCGGGAGATTTCCACGAGCACCGTGACCATCGATCCGGACCGCCCCCAGGAGTACCTGGAAAGCTACCCCCTGGACACATTGCGCATGGTGGGCACCCTTGAACAGGACGGCACCCAGTGGGCGCTCGTTCGCACCCCCGACCGGACCATCCAGAGGGTGACCGCCGGGAACCACATGGGCCAGAACCACGGGCGGATCACCGGGATCCGCGAAACCGGCGTCCAACTGACCGAGATCATCCCCGACGGATTCGGCGGTTACATGGAGCAAGACACCTCCATTGCGCTTAGCGAGTAAGCAACGAGGAACTGACGTTATGAGACTGGCGACCCTCACCTGCCTCCCCCACCGGCTGCGGCACTCCACCCAGGCACAGGGCAGGGGATTATTGCGCGGCCTGACGGCGCTGCTGTTTGGCTGCACCCTTGCCCTCTGGCAGGCGAACGCCCTGGCGGCCGGCAATGCGCTCGAGCGCATCTCATTCACCAGTCTGCCGGGGGACCGCCTTCAGATCTCCATGGGCTTCACCAACCCGCCGGTCGAACCCACCAGCTTCACCATCGACAATCCGGCGCGCATCGCGCTGGACTTCCCCGACACCCGGAACGCCCTCTCCCAGCGCAGTCAGGACATCGGCGTGGGCCTTGCCCGCTCCATTTCCACGGCGGAGGCGCGCGACC
>SKOF01000171.1 GCA_007120155.1 Thioalkalivibrio sp.
ACATCAAAGCCCAATGCATTTAAAGTGCTCTCAATTACAGAATTTACGTGAGGAGGGCTGGATTCCATTAAGTAAATAATGGGAATTGGACCTGCCTTAATGCTAGTCTTATCGTTAAAAGAAATCTCGCATTTTGAAGTGCGATCTCTGGCAGATGGAAACCAATATCCTATTTGTCCGGGTGGCGTTAGCCCGTAAGCTGGCAAAAAGCTATTTACACCCTTTCTATTTAAGATCTCTACAATTGAAGATCTATCAATTTTTTTCTTTAAGCATCTATAGTTTGCTTTATCAAGCCCACGATCTCCAATAGATATTTGCCATCTTCTGTCTACAAGACTACTGACTCTCAAGCTGCTGGTCAAAGCCGAAGGTACACCCCCACCTAAACTGATTTGCGTGATATCTATCTCACCAGCTAAAAAAGCTGCATGAAGGTCTTTTTCTGAGTTAAAGACAAAAAACCTGATTTCCTCGGGATCCTCATCTCTGCTAAGGGGATGATTGGTGCGCCGTAAAAAGAAATAACCCTTCTCATTGACTGTCGTCAGCTGATAGGGCCCTAAGCCTCGTTGAATTTGATTTTTATCCTCCCAAGGGTTCAGTACTATTGAGTATTCGGTAAGGGCTAGGGTATTAAAAAGGGCGGAAAGACTCCAAAAGTTAGAAATAATCAGTTTACTTGCAGAAGCGCAAGCTGCCTCAAATGTCTCGATATTAGATTTTTTGGACTTAAAAGCCCTGTGGAAGCTATCTATCACATGATCACAGTGGAATTGTGTCCCGTCATAGAAATACAAATCCCGGCGTAAGTAAAAGATCACTTGATTCTTGAGCTTATCAACAACCCATCTCTCTGCTGCCCCAGCCCGGATAACGCCAGAATGATTGACTCTGACAAGCCCTAGGTGCCCTGCTGATAGCACCCGGTGGGCATTAACATCTCTGACCTGAAAAATATTCAGGTCGCTTGGATGCCCAAGAAGCCCGATCCGGATCGAAGTCCTTGTGGAATGATCTTTTGAGCCTCGGGACGCTAGATCATAGCCAATCCAAATAGCAAAGAAAACGGTCAGCAAGGTCGTCCCTAATGCTATGAAAACGGATCCCCTTCTAGGACCTTGGATCTGGCTAAATATCGACATAATTGAATATTTCTCTTATCACTTGATTTGTTGCGCATTGCGTAATACCTTGCGGAAGACTGTTTTTCAAGGATTTTTTTATTTTTCAATAAAATATGTGGAATTTTAGCAAGTTTGCCTCCCTGTTTTACCAAGTGTTCTTCCTGTCGTTGGCTGCAGCGGCCACCCACGTTTATGGGCTTGTGGATCAGGCCTTCATAAGCCAACTCTCAAGTGGACACCTCCGAACTCATATTTACATTGATTATATTGTTCTTCTCTTTATCCTCGCAGCTCGAGTCGTGGGACAGAGCCTATTGGTCGCCGTGAGTAAGGCTCAACAAACTATCGAACGGGGGCAATATCTTAGTGGAGCTTTAGGACTTACCATTGGATTTTCCCTTCTCCTCTATAGTGGAATGGGAGTTCTGTCTCAATTTCGTCTAGTTGATTTGGGCCTGGTGGATAGCACCCGCTACTCCCACATTCAGATCTTTGCGGCCATACTTTTGTCTACCAATGTCATACTGAAGTTTGCTTTGATTGCGGAGGGAAAGCATAAAGCCCTTCTTGCAGGTGAAGCCTTAGGCAATACCTTGAACTTAATCTTGAATTATGTCTTTTTCATTGCCTTCGAGAGCAATGAAGACAAATTTGTGGGCATTGCTTACTCCACACTTTTAAGTCAACTCTGCTTGGGAGTGTACTATGGCCTGCTCAACCGCCAACTTTTGCATCTGAAAGCTCTTCAACCAATCGTATTCTTAAAACGAGGAAGGGTGATTTTGGGAGGAGAGGCTTTTAATATGATCCTACTGGCCTATGCTCCTCTGTTAATAACCGGGATTATGGAGCTCAGGGCTGACCTTGACTTGTTAGTGGGTTTTAATGTTGGCTTCCGCCTTTATAGCCTTCTTAGTATCCCGCTAGTGGCAATGACAATGATAGGAACAACTCACCTCTCAAAGTTGGCTATAAAGACAACTGAAGAGAACGGGAAAGTTGCTGATCAGTGGAGATCCTATAAGTTAATGCTGGGGTTAACTGGGGCAATTTTGACCCTTGTCCCAGGGGCAATTCTGTTCTTGTTCAACCATGACTTTTTTACCTACGTTATCAGCCTGGAAAGCGATGCATCCCGTAAGATAGCTCTCTTTCAAATCCTAAACGTGGTTTATGGTTTTTGGAGTGGGGTACAAGGAGCTACTCTGCGAGCGCTTGAAAAACCCTACTACATAGGGGCGGCAGGGCTTATGAGCAGCTACTTTGTTACCTCACCCGCCCTGTATATATACTTTGGCATCTCACAATGCCTCATTGGCACTGGCCTTATTTTGGTAGGCCCAGGTCTCGTTGGAGTTCTCTTTCTTCAGTTTGTTATAAAATCAATTGAGAAGAAGAAGGTTTTAAGATAGATCTTATTTGGCAATTACTGAAAGGAGCTTTAAAGATGTCGGTAAAATTAAAAAGCCTCGTAAAAACAATTCGATTACAGGATAAGGGTCAAAAAAAACTAGGCCCTCACGTCTGCATTCAATAAGTCGGCATTTATATCTATCACCAAGCTGGTTATCTGCATGGACGTTTGGCAAAGTGAAAATCTTTTTGGAGATAATCTACATTCTTTTTGTGCGCAAAAAGCAGCGGGACTTTTTGCTCTCATGACTTCCGTTGATACAAGGATTAGCAGCTATATCTCCGCCGATGACTTGTTTAAGGTCTTGGTTGCAAGATGGAGTGTCGACTCTGGTTTCCTGGGAGAGTGTAGTATACGCCAAGATGAATCTATATATCTCATGAACTACATTCTCGTGCTCATAAATGAACTTTACAAAAATAGACCCTTGAACCCTGACTTTGAGGAGGAGTGGGTCAAATTTGCATCTGAAATATTTATCAGTGAGTTTTTAGCTACGGGATTAAAGCGTAAAGAGTCAGTTCTTGTAAATCCTAATAGCGTAAAATTGTATGAGTTTGCTGTGGAAGAAAATGAAGCCAAAGTGTATTTAACTAGGGTAAACTAATCGGGAGTTAGCATGCGCAAAGGGATATCGTGGCGCATACAATGGACTGAACTTGATCAGACTCTCGGTCTCCATGAGTTTCAGGTAATTGAATTCTTAATGCCTGATCAAAGTCATTTAGATGTCTACGTAAAAGCCGTTGATCTATATAATGAAAAAGATATTTATTGGCACAATACTTTGTTCTGCCTGGGGGACCACCCTGAGTATGTTGCTGCAAAAATGGAGTCCCTGAAGGATGTATTGGTTAGATTAAAAATCCGAAGGTTTTCTGCTCACTGGGGCACCCGTGTCACATCCAAGGGCATTTTCCCAAACATGCTGCCAATTATTCCTGGCTCAAGAGAAGACAATTATGCGAGGCAAAACTTGGCTCTTCTAGCAAAGACCTATGGGTTAGAGGTTATCCCAGAGAATATCTCAGTCAACCTTAGGAAATCTGATACCATTAAAGCCTACTATGAGGGGTGGTCAAGGGTAGCTATTGAGCATAATCTAAAGCTACTTCTTGATCTTACCAATATGAAAATATCCTCTCTCGCCTCTCATACGGATTTCGGCTCTCTTTTTATGCTCATTAAGCCAGAGGATGTTGAATATATTCATATCGCAGGCGTTGGACGCTTGGGGACATACTACGTAGACTCTCATGAAGGCTTTCCCCTAGAAAAGGATATTTTGGCAGAGGCCCAACGTTTTTCTGGGCCAGTTGTGTTTGAAATTGACACCCACTTGGCTGACCATGAAAAATGTTTAAGTTTAATTGAACGGTTTAAACAACTGTAATCTGTCGGGGCTCAGGTGACCTGCGAGGTACATCAGTTTCTTCTCTGAAGTTGAAGCACTTTTTGGACCAGTATCCAAGCCAGTATCTCAAAATTTCCTAGTTCTGAGCCTGCCGGTACATCGCCAAAGCCTCTGCTCTAATAAACAGGTCCCAACCATTAAGCTATTCTTCGATCCGAGACTATATTCTCAAAATGAAGACAGTCTCCGTTCGCAGAGTGCCTGGTCGCCTATTCAAGATCGCTCTGGAGGAGGTTTTCTTTGGCACGCCTATTGCTGGA
>SKOF01000357.1 GCA_007120155.1 Thioalkalivibrio sp.
GCCACGCCTCACGCCGCGCCTGGTCGGAAAAGCGCACCGAGCCGAACATCAGCGAGCGCACCGGCCGGATGCCGCAGAAACCCAGTGTCGCGCGCGCCATGGCGTTCCTGCCGGGCTGGCGATACAAGAGCCGGTGAATGAGCGGCGGCGTGTCCATGGTTGTAATGAGTTGCGCGGAGCGGCCCTGCAGCAATCCCTCATAGCCTGTACCGCCCTCGCATGCGCGAAAGGCGAATCCGGGCGATATGACGCGGTCGAGGAAACCCTTCAGGAGCGCCGGCATGGTGCCCCACCACGTGGGGTAGACGAAGACCAGGTGATCCGCCCACTCCACCAGCGCGCGGGCGGTGAACAGATCTGCTTCCAGCGGCTGCTGGTTAGGTGACGGCATGTGAACATGCGGATCGAACTCGAGGGTGGACAGATCCATGCGCTTCAGATCCACACCCGCTGCACGCGCCCCCTCACAATAGGCATCGGCCAGCGCGCCGCACAGGCTGTCCGTTCGCGGATGGCCCAGGATGACGAGCACGTTCACGGGCCGACCACCCCGGTCACCGTCATGCAGGCAGACCTCCATGAGCGGCCCTGACCGCTCGGACACGGCAGGGTATGATCGTCCGTGGGCCCGCCCCGCGAACGAATCCGGTGTCCGCGGGCGGATTCACGATCGCACACTTCGGATCTGTCGGATTCTGATGGCTGTCATCGAACACGAAGCGAAAATCCGGGCGTCTCGACGAGACGTCTTTTCGCTCGTCAGCCGCGTTGAAGAGTTCGTTCACTACAGTGAAGTCATAGAAACCATAACGCGAGTGAAGGACAACCGCTACCGATGGACCGTGCGCATTGCCGGCATGCCGCTCAGCTTCGACGTGGAGATCACGGAATCCGTCCCGCCCGAACGATTCTCGTGGCGCTCGGTGACCGGCGTTCCCAACCGGGGCACGTATCGCCTGACACCCGTCGACGGAGGCACCCGAATCCGACTCTGCGTGGAATACGACCTGGAGAACACTCTGATCGAGGAGGCAGTGCGGAAGGCAGCCAAACCGCTCATACGACGCCTGAGCCGGGAGATCATCGGAAACCTGGAGGCGAGGCTTCAACCACCCTGCCGGGGCACGAATACGACGAGACGCGGGGACCGATGATTCGTCCATTTCCATGCATCCCGGTGATCCGATACTCCGCGCGGACGGGAACGTCGGCGGACGCCTCCCTGGCGATGATGCCGTCCGCTCCGGTTGCTTGAGCCGGGCGGTGAGCGCCTGTGCGGAGACCGTCCCGAGGGCCGCGTGGAGCTCGGAAAGACGCCCGGGTCCATCCCTGAGCAGGACAAGGTATGGAGGCTTCCATCGTCTCTTGATCATGTCAGTCGCGGTGCGTACGGCACAACCCGGCACTTGCGGGTCGCCCGCCGACTCGTCCCGGGTGTTCGATCTCATCGCATTAGATCAGAGAGGACTTCCGTCCAGATCCACCAACGGATCCATTGCTTGCACTGCCCTGGTTCGTCCTGCGCATTCCGCATCGAGTCTCCCTTGTGCGGCTCACGTCTTCACGGCCGCGGCGATCATCAGGGCCATCTCCTCGCCGACCTCCCGGATGCACCCGGCATTACGATCGCTGCGGGCCATGATCAGGGCGCCCTCCAGGCTGGCCAGAACGGTGCGAGCCAGGCGGCCGGCCCGACCGGGTTCAATCCCCGAGCCAATGAGCGCATCACGATACAGTCGCTCCCAATGGTGGAACGCCGCCTGACAGGCCTCCGCCAACTCGGAATCGAGCCCGGGCGTATCGAGCACGATCGGCGCGACCGGGCATCCGAACGCATAGTCGGAGTCCGACATCTCCCGCGCCGCCGCCTCGAAAAAGGCACGGACGCCGTCGGCCGGGCTGTCCGCGGCATCCAGGCACTCCTTCAGCACCCGATCGGCCTCCTCAATCCCGACCCGCATGGCCTCCAGAATCAGGGTCTCCTTGCCGCCCGGAAAATGAAAGTACAGTGACCCGCGAGGCGCGCCACTCTCGCTGAGGATGTCGTTCAGACTGACACCGTGGTAGCCACGCGCCTGAATCAGTCTCGCTGCGGTCTCGATCATCCGGGTTCTGGTATCCGTGCTCATGCCCTTGACTTCCCCTTTGACAGAATATGCCGGTCGGTCTATATATTATGACGAATGATCTATATACTCAAGGAGGCACACCATGAGCGGTCAACTCAGCATCGCCGCCTGGCAGCTGGATCAGGACAGCGCCGCGGCATATGAGGCATACCTGGTGGCACGATTCTTTGGCCGGTGGGCCGAGCGGCTCGTCGCACACGCGGATATCACCCCGGGGGCGAGCGTTCTGGATGCCGGTTGCGGCACGGGGATCGTCGCGCGTACCGCCGCACATGCCGTCCCGGACATCGAAGCGGTCGGCCTCGATCTGAACGACGGGATGCTGGCGGAAGCACGGCGCCAGGACAGCCAAGGACATGTGGCCTGGGAGTCAGGCTCGCTGGCAGCGATGCCGTTTGACGACGGCCGCTTTGACGTGGTTCTCAGCCAGCAGGTGCTCCAGTTCGTTCCCGAGCGTGCCAGGGCGCTCACCGAAATGTACCGTGTGCTCGTACCGGGCGGCCGCTTGCTGATCGCGCTGCTGCGCGACATCCGTTTCAACGCCAGCTACGAGGCCCTTGCGGCCGTTCTCGACCGCCACGCAGGCCGGGAAGCGGGAGACATGATCAGGTCCCCCTTCGCAGGACCGGACGCCGCCACGCTCCGTACGGAACTGGAGCATGCGGGATTCGGGAATGTCACGATCCAGCACGACATCCTCGATGTGCGCTTCCCAAATCCGTCCGAATATCTGCGCCAGGAAGCGGCCAGCTCACCCTTGGCGGGCCCTCTGAGCGAACTGGCGGAAGACCGGACGCGCGCGCTGATCGCCGATCTCGAAGCGGCCCTGGAACCGTTCACAGACGACAGGGGGGTCACGTTTCCGATGCAAACCTATCTTGTGCAAGCGCGGCGGCCGGGAATCCAATAGGCGGAGAATATTGATGTAGGGACCTCGCTGCTCGACGCCTGTGCCCCTCGTCATCGACGATCACGGACATATTGAGGCGGTAGGCGGCACGCACGTATACCAGATCCGCAATGCCTTCGGCCTCCTGGATGCAGACGGAAAAACCCTTGAGCGTGACGCCGCCTTCAGCACCCAGTGTCCGCGACAGGGCACGACGAATCGCTTCGCGACCTTCGACAGCCGGCTGATCTGGCGGCATCTGGATCGCAGCGGGATGATACAGTTCGGCCACACCATCCCAGTCGCCATCCAGTGCCCGTTTCACGAAATCTTTCGGGAATCGTCCCGATCTCCTGCCGATCCTCGGCCCTGAGCCCGATCAATATCGAGGCCGATCTCCCCGACCCGAGATTCCTGTTCCAGGCGGATGGCCACAAGACCGGCTCCTCGACGTTCCCGGTGGATTCGATCATCCCAGAGAGAACATCCGCGCGATCATATCCCCCCGTAGGAGCCCAGTCCCCTGGGCGATCCTGCCCAAGCCAAACCCCGTTCGCCCGGAGGACCGGGCTCCTAACATGCATGCCTTGACGCCCCTGTAGGAACCCAGTCCCCTGGGCGATCCCGCCCAAACCAGACCCCGTTCGCCTGGACCATACGGGGAGCACCCGAATCATTCGCCGGGCCGGGGAAACCGGATGGCGGCAACCTCGGCCCTGAAGAACGGGAAATAGGCACCGGTACCGAACATGTTGCCGCCCTCCACCCGAAACGGCAGGCGATACCCTTGCACCTCGCGAAAATCCGAGAGCGTTCCGCCGAAGGGCTGAATCCGGTATTCCCTGCCGGTACACTGCACCCAGACCCGGTTCTTCCGCGCCGTCAAGCAGGTACACTGTGGAGAAGGCCCCACCGGGACAGGTCGGGCACAAGAACAGCCATCCAGCAGCAGGAGAACCCCATGGCCGATACCTCGTCGGTACTGAACTCCGTCAGGGAGCGGATCGCCGAACTGGCTCGGCTGGCGGACGCGGGCAATGCGGAGGCCGCGAAGAAGCTGGCCGGGGAGTTGATCCGGGAGATCGAGCAGGCGCTCGATCAGAAGCCGGCCCCGAAACCGTCCGCACCCCGCGCGCCCCGCGACGATGTCGTGAAATGCCCGCGGTGCACGCTGCGCGGCTTTACCTTCCAGAA
>SKOF01000039.1 GCA_007120155.1 Thioalkalivibrio sp.
GTGAGGGGTGAGGGGTGAGGGGTTAGGGGTTAGGGGGGCGTAGGTCCATCCGGTTGGTCCAGGGGTGATGTGTATCACCCTTCACGCCTAACGCCTAACGCCTAACGCCTAACGCCTAACGCGCCTCACCCCTCGCTCTTCGCCGCCGACCGCGGGATGCCCATGCGGGTGCGCCGTTCCCACAGTGCCTTGCGGCTGATGCCGAGCCGCCGCGCCAGTTCCGTTTCGGTCATGTGGCCCTGGTTGTCCAGCACAAAGCGGCGGAAGTACTCGTCCAGACTGAGCTCCGGAGAACCGTTGGCAGGGGTGTCATGACCCGGCAGGGCGAGGAATTCCGGGGTGATGGGCGCACCGTCGGCCAGGATCACGGCCCGCTCGATGGCGTTCTCCAGTTCACGTACGTTGCCCGGCCAGTGGTACCGCCCCAGGGCGGCGAGGGTGGCGTCGGTGAGTTCCGGCTCCGTGCGGCGCAGGCGCTGGCAGGCCTTCCCGAGCAGGAAGCGCGCCAGTTCGGGGATGTCTTCGCGGCGTTCGCGCAGGGGCGGCAGCTGGATCTCCATCACCTTGAGCCGGTAGTACAGGTCCTCCCGGAACAGCCCGTCGCGGACCATCTGTTCCAGGTCCCGGTGGGTGGCGGCCACCAGGCGCACATCCACCTTTCGGCTGCCGGTGGCGCCCACGCGGCGGATCTCGCCGTCCTGCAGCACCCGCAGGAGCCGTGACTGGGCCGCGGGCGTGAGTTCTCCGATCTCGTCCAGGAACAGGGTGCCCTCGTCGGCCGCCTCCACCAGGCCCCGGTGGGCCTGGGCGGCCCCGGTGAAGGCGCCCTTCTCGTGGCCGAACAGCTCGGATTCCACCAGCCCCTCGGGCATGGTGGCGCAGTTGACGGCAATGATGGGCGCTCCGGCGCGGGGGCTCTTCTCGTGCAGGGCGCGGGCCACCAGTTCCTTGCCGGTGCCCGATTCGCCGCGGATGAGCACCGTGGTGTCGGTGGGGGCCACCTTCTCGATGGTGGCGCACACCGCCCGCATGGCCGGCGAGGTGCCCACCATGCCCTGCACGGGATAGACCGCCTCCAGGTCGAGACGCAGGCGGGCGTTCTCCTGCGCCAGGTTGTGCTGCTTGAGGATACGGTCCACGCACAGCAGCATCTCGTCATGGTCGAAGGGTTTGGCGATGTAGTCCACGGCGCCGCGCTTCATGGCCTCCACCGCGGAGCGCACGCTGGCGTAGCTGGTCATGATCAGCACCGGGGTATCGCCGCAGGCCTCCAGCAACTGGGTGCCCTCTCCGTCGGGCAGCCGCAGATCACTGATGACCAGGTCCTGGGACTGGTCCTGGCAGAGGGTGCGCGCCTCGCTCAGCGATCCGCTTTCGCTCACGCGGTAGCCTTCGCGTTCCAGCAGGCGCCTGAGGGCATGCCGGATGACCGCCTCATCTTCGACGATGTGGATCCGTCTCATGTACCCGTTTCCTCCTGCGGCGTTTCCTGGGGTTCCGTATCGTCCATGGGCAGGCGCAGTGTGAAGCGGGCCCCGCCCTGCGGCAGGTTCTCCACGTACACGGCGCCGCCATGGTCCTGGATGATGCTGTAGACCACCGACAGGCCGAGGCCGGTGCCTTCGCCCGGGGGCTTGGTGGTGAAGAAGGGCTCGAATACCCGGTCCAGCAGGGATTCGGGGATCCCGCCCCCCTCGTCCTCCACCTGGACCTCCACGAAGTCGCCCCGCAGTTCCCCGTGCACCACGACGCGGTCTCCGGGCAGGGAGGCCTGGATGGCGTTGTTCAGCAGGTTGACGAAGACCTGCAGCAGGCGCTGGTAGTTGCCCCAGACGCGGATCCCTTCCGCCAGGTGATTCTCGCAGGACCTCTCCCGGGCGCTGTCGCTCAACTGCACAAGCTGGATGGCCTCCTCCACACAGGCGTGCAGGTCCACCGTTGTGCGGGCGGTATCGGGCAGTTCACCCGTATGGCTGAAGGTGACCAGGCTCTGCACGATATCGTTGATGCGCCGGGTCTGCTCCAGGATCTGCCGGGCGGTGAACTCCCGCTCCGCCTCGTCCTGCTCGTAGTTCAGGTTCTGGGCCAGGGAGGCGATGCCGGTCAGCGGGTTGCCGATCTCGTGGGCGACGCCCGCCGCAAGGCGTCCGATGGAGGCGAGGCGGTTGTTGTGGGCCACTTCGCTTTCCAGGCTGTGAAGTTCCGTCAGATCCTCAACCAGGATCACCGTTCCTCCGGCCAGCGCGCCCGGATGCAGGGTACCCGGGGCCTCGATGGCGGACTTGTGCAGATTGATCCAGCGGCTGGCGCCGTGGATGTTGATGTGCAGCTTGTAGAGGTGGCGATCCTCGCCGTGCAGGAAGGCGCGCAGGATGCCGTGCCAGGGTTCGCCCAGCTGCTTGAGCCGACGGCCCGCGGCCTGCTGGCTGGGGATGCCGGAGATCAGCGCCATGGCGGTGTTCCAGATGATGATCTCCCGGTCCGGGGTCAGTGAGCACACGCCCAGGGGCAGTTCGTGGAGCACCTGCCGGTGGTAGCGGCGCAGGGTGTCCAGCTCCGCTGCCAGACCCTGCAGCCGGACATTGGAATGCTCCAGCTGTTCCTCCACGAACCGGAGGCTGTCGGCGATGGCCATCTGGGTGTGGGGATCCACCCGCAGCCGGTCGTCCACGATCATGCGTGAGAGCAGGGGGCCCATCAGGCCGGACAGATTGCGCTCCAGGCGTTCGCGCAGGCGGCGCAGTTCACCCGGGCGGGTCTCGGTGGGCTTGAGGCCCAGATCCGACAGCGCGCGGCTCACCTCCAGTGCGGCGGTCTGGGGCCCCACGGTCTGGGCGAGTTGCTCCTCGAAGTGATGCACGCTGCGTACCTCCAGCTGCCCCCGCGGCGCTTCCACCTGCTCCCTGCGGCAGGCCAGTGCCGCCTCGGCCTCCTCCGGCGAGGGCCTGGTCAGCAGCGACCCGGCCACGAACAGCACGCTGTTGGCCGCCAGGGACCAGAAGGTGGCGAATGCCCAGCGGTCCTGGTCGGCCGCGTTGAACCAGTCCTGCAGGCTGAAGCCTTCGCCCATGAATCCGGACTGCTGAAGCAGGGGCACGATCAGTGCGAGCACCCAGATGGTGATGCCGCCGGCCAGCCCCGCGATGAAGCCCGTGTGGGTGGCCCTGGGCCAGAACAGCAGACCCGCGAGGCCCGGCAGGAACTGGGCCACGGCCACGAAGGAGATCAGCCCGATCTGTACCAGGCCCTGGTGGAATTCCATGAGCCGGTAGAACACGTAACCCATGGCGATGATCAGCACGATCAGTATGCGTCGGCCCCACAGCAGCCAGGTGTAGAGATTGCGCCTCGGGAGGGCCTGGTTCTGGTAGCGCGCCGGCAGGATCAGGTGATTGAGGCACATGGCGGCCAGTGCCAGCGTGGTCACGATCATCATGGCGCTGGCTGCGGACACGCCACCGATGAACGTGAACAGCGCCCAGCCGTAGCCGTGCTCCACCGACAGGCCGAGCACGTAGTAGTCCGGCGCCGTGCCCACCTGTGCCACCTGTCCCGCCCACAGGATGAGGGGAATGGGCAGGTTCAGCAGCAGCAGGAACAGGGGGAATGCCCAGGCCGCCACCCGAAGCGCCCGGGGGTCCATATTCTCCACGAAGATCATGTGAAACTGGCGGGGAAGGAGGAATCCGGCCGCGAAGGCCAGCAGCATCAACGTCATCCACGGCCCTTCGCGCACCGGGGCATACAGGGCCTCGATGGCCTCCGGGTGCTGCACGACCCACTCGCCCAGCGCCTGGGGGCCCCCCAAGACCCCGAACAGGGCAAAGGCACCCACCATCAGCAGGGCGACGAGCTTCACCGCCGATTCGAAGGCGATGGCCACCACCAGCCCCTCGTGCTTCTCCCGGGGGGTGATGTGGCGTGCGCCGAACAGGATGGCGAACAGGCTCAGGGTCGCGCAGAAGCCCAGCGCCAGCAGATGTGGCGGCGCCTCGCGGGTGAGCACCGCGACGGACTCGGTGACCGCCTTGATCTGCAGTGCGATGTACGGAAGGATCCCCACCAGCATGAACACCGTCACCAGCAGCCCGGTGAACTGGTGGCGATAGCGGAAGGCGAACAGGTCCGCCAGCGAGGTGAGCTGGTAGTCGCGCACCAGGCGCAGCACCGGGGCCAGGATCA
>SKOF01000052.1 GCA_007120155.1 Thioalkalivibrio sp.
CTGTCAGCGTCAGGGTGTATTCCGCAACCGGCTCAAAGTGTGCCACCAGGTCAACATCTTCTGTCACGGTAAACCCATATTCGGCCAACACCGAAAGCTGCGGGCCGTCTTCGCCCAGTGTCCACCTTTCAAAGAAATAACCCGGATTGGCCGTAGCAGAAACCTCTGCAAAATCACCGGCAAAGAATTGCCCGTTGCCCGATACGCTTACCTCTCCACCTGCTTCTGGTAAAGCCGCTACGGTAACTGTATAAATTTCTCCGTCAAACACGGCCACCAGCTGGCGGTCTGTTTGGGCTGTAAAAACGTAGGTAGCGCCTACCGGGTCATCATTGGCGTCCAGGATAATATCCCCATCTTCCATCCAGGCTGTAAATTCAATGCCTTCGTTGGGCGATGCCACCAGTGTGACTTCTTCACCAATTTCATGATATCCCTGACCCAGTACAACACCTGTACCTTCCGGTTCAACAGAGGCTGTAATCAGCACATTGTTTTCTTTTTGCTGCTTGTCATCGTCCCACCATTTCTCAGCAAATTCAGCCGTGAGGTTTCTGTTGGCAGTGGCCGAAAACTTATAGGGATTGCGGACACTCACCTGGTTGGTTCCTTCCATCCAACGCAGCAGGTAATACCCTGCGGCAGCTTCTGCTTCAAGTTTTACCACTTCATTGTAGTCAAAAGTACCGGTTCCGGTTACAGTTCCAGCTTCTGCCGGATAAACATCAGCAGCAATGGTGTAGCTCTCCCCTTCAAACTGTGCAACCAGGGTGCGGTTGCCTGTTACCTGAAAGGTATAGCTTGCCTGGGTACTTGCTACAGCACTTCCTTCCAGCCACCCGGCAAAAGAGTAGCCCTGGTTGGCTCCTGCCATCACCGTGATCTCAGTGCCGTAGGCAAACGTACCACCCCCTTTTACCAGCCCCCCAATTCTGTCTGAAGGATCCGATTGCAATGTCACTGTATATGAGATGGGTACAAAGTTGGCTATGATCTCCTTGCTAAAGACAGCCTCAAATGTATAAGTAGCATTGGTACTCACAATTACCCCGCCTGATGTCCAGCTGGCAAAGCGATAGCCAGTAACTGGGGTAGCCACCATGGCAACCAGTTCGCCGGACAGGTAGTTGCCGGCACCCTGAACACTTCCACCATCGGCCGGACTGGCTGTGGCCGTGATGGTCACCGGGTGTTGGGAAAAATGAGCCTCCAGGTCACGATCACCTGTTACGGTAAATGTGTATTCTTGCTGTCTTGTCAGCAGCGTTCCATTTTCTGTCCATTTAATAAAGGTATACCCCTCGGCGGCTTCAGCCTCCAGGGCGGCTTGTTCGCCAAAAAGGTATTCACCCGCTCCTGTAACAGAGCCCCCTTCTGCCGGGGCAGCAGTGGCTGTTATATTATATGTATTGGGTGCAAAGGTGGCCGTCACCGTCAGGTCGGCCTGCACGTTGGTATCTGTACGGGGGTTATCCTCAATTCCATCACTCCATCCATCAAAGTGATAACCGGTATCCGGAATGGCTTCCACCGGGCTGCCATCCTTGCCCTCTTCAACTTCCTGCATCGCTTCACCAGCAATGCTGCCATTGTCGCCAGCCAAATAAACAAGGGTATACACCGGCGGGGGTTCCACAAGGGTAATTTCGCCATCCACCTTGCCACTCAAAATATCAATGGCAAACTGATTGCTGATCACGCCATCTGCCAGGGTAATGGGATAGGTGGCGGGGGTATCCGCACCCATCAAAGTAAAGCTGACCACCACGCCCTGGCTGCCCGTAAAAGCCGCATTGGTTGGTGAAACTGCAATCAGCCGCAACAAGTTGTCGCTGACTAGTGTGGCATCAAGCTGGTGATCAACCAACCTGTTGGTGTTTAATGTGGCTGATCCCGCCACATAGGAGAAACCTGCCGGAACATTGACATCGGCCGAAAAGGCCACAAACTCGTCTTCGTTCTCAATTTCCAGTTCAATGTTTACTTCTTGTTCAGTATATCCGGAGGCATCCTTGATCTTCATTATATTGTCTCCCGAGGGGATGACAGAAAAACTGGCCGTGACATCTTTGTTGTCATCCATGAGCAGTTCTTTTGTCAATTCAGTACCCGACAGGTCGCCACTCCACCCATCAAACTGGTATCCCGGGTCTGGTTGTGCCACAACCGAAAGTGTGGTGTTCTCTTCAACAGTGACAGGGGCTGTATACAAATCTCCATCCACAGTAACAGCACCGTTACCATCAATGGTCACGTTCAGGGTGAACCCCTCTTCCAGGGTCACAACGCCCGATTCTGTTCCTGTAAGCAGATTACCCGTACCAGGGCCGGCCAGAACCGCATCTATGATGTCAAATGTATAGGTGCCGGGAGTTTCCGGTGCAACCACAGAAAACGTAGCAATTACTCCATCATTACCATGATAGGCATTATTGGACAAGGAATAGCTGAGTATCCTGAGCACATTGCCCGACCTCAGAGTAGCCGCAGCACTGTGTCCATTTCTCCTATCAGGATTAAGCTGGAACGATCCTGCCACATAAGTAAACGCCTGGGGAATGGGGATGTCCAGGTTGAAGGCAGTAAAGGGCCCTTCATTGATTATTTCCAGTTCGATTAAAATGGTCTCCCCGGGCTTGGCGGTAACCGGATGCAGCTTCATCACATAGCCCGAAGCAACGGCTTGCCCGGCGGCAAGCAAAAGGAAGAGCATGATGTACAGTGAGGGTAAAAGTTTACGCATAGCCGAGGATTTTAATTTATACTCCGTTGTTATTATATTATAAAGGTACAATATTATTTATAGACGAAATAATGTTCCAAATGGTTTACACAAAAATAACATTCAATGAAAAAAAAACCCGGTCACCATGGTGCCGGGTTATACATATATATAGTATGGGGTCTGTTAAAAGAACATGGCCCTGTTGTCTTCAATTCTCGCATTGTCTTTGATGGCCTGGAATGCCTGGGCAGGCACCCTGTTGCGGAATGTGCTCTGCAAGGTGCGCTTTGACTGGGTCAAATCTTCCGGGGCAACGGATTCTGATCTCCAGACCAACTCCACAACGAAAACACCGTTATTCCCCTTGATGGGTCCTTTCACCTGTCCTTCTTCCATGGCGGCCAACGAACCAATAACCCTGGGCTCAGGACCGGCTTCGGGCAAGTTGTTGGTGGTGAAGGTCACATCGTATGCTTCCAGGAGTTCGAGGCCCATTTGACTGCTGAGATCTTCAAGCGATCCGGAGGCCATGGCATCTTTCATCTGATTGGCAATCAATTCCTTTTTCTTTTCCTGCATGGCAATGGCCATGATCTGACCACGGATATCATCCAGATCCGGGATGCCCTCATCGCGCTTTTCAGTAACCTGGGCCACCACAAAGGTGTTGTCCAACTCATAAATGCGGGAGAAATTTCCGGTGCGGGTATCATCATCAAAGGCCCACTGGATGATCTGCCTTCCACTGTCAATACCAGGCAGGGTAAGGTCCATACGGCCCAGGCGTTGGGCTTCCCTTACGTTCAGGTCTGCAGCCTCAGCCGCCTCATCAAAATTCTTCCGGTTGCGCAAGTCATTGGCAAATCCGCTGATGCGCGAATACGCTTCCTGGAAGGTGCGGTTGCCGGGTTCAATGTTTCTGGTAAGCTTGGCTACCTGAACTTTTTTGGTGGTAGGTGATTTGCCGGTAACATGTACCACATGGAATCCAAAATCAGTTTCCACGGAGATGAATGAACCGGTGTTTGCTGCCACCACAGCCTCGTTGAATGGGGCCACCATGTCTCCGTCACGGAACCACTCCAGATCCCCTTCGTTCATGGCTGCCGTGGGGTCAGCAGAAAGCTCCATGGCCAATGCACCGAAACGGCCCGGGTTGCGCCTGACCACATTCAAAATGCTGTCAGCCTGCTGGCTGGCTTCATCACGGCTTAAAATCGTTTCAGGTCCGCTGGCCATGGATCCCTGATAAGCAATCAGGATGTGGCTGGCACGCATGGAGTCGGGACGCCACTGAGCATCCACCAACTTGGCCAATATATAAGCATTGTCTTCCATATAGGGCCCGATGATGGTTCCCACCGGCACATCAAATATTTCAGGGTCTATCTGGGGTGATAATGTCCCCTGGGGCCTGTATGAGGGATCAAACCGCTGGTCAGAAACCGA
>SKOF01000512.1 GCA_007120155.1 Thioalkalivibrio sp.
CATCTACATGTACACCCGCTCCGGCAGTTTCGCGATCCTGGATTTCCACCACCTGCAGCTGGGCATGACCGCGCAGATTCTGATCTTCCTGGCCTTCCTGGCGGCGTTCGCGGTGAAGATCCCCATGGTGCCGGTCCACACCTGGTTGCCGGACGCCCACGTGGAGGCGCCCACCGGCGGCTCGGTGATCCTGGCGGCCATCATGCTGAAGATCGGCGGCTACGGCTTTCTGCGCTTCAGCCTGCCCATCACCCCGGACGCCTCCATGGCCCTGGACTGGCTGCTGATCACCCTGTCGCTCATTGCGGTGGTCTACATCGGCTTCGTGGCGCTGGCGCAGCAGGACATGAAGAAGCTCATCGCCTACTCGTCCATCGCCCACATGGGCTTCGTGACGCTGGGCATCTTCATCGTGTTCCTGATCTTCTCCAACACCGGCGACTGGCAGGGCGCCGCGCTGGGCATCCAGGGTGCCATGGTGCAGATGATCTCCCACGGTTTCATCTCGGCGGCCCTGTTCCTTTGTGTGGGCGTGCTCTATGACCGCATGCACAGCCGCCAGATCGCGGACTACGGCGGCGTGGTCAACACCATGCCCTGGTTTGCCGCCTTCTTCGTTCTGTTCGCCATGGCCAACACGGGTCTGCCGGGCACTTCGGGCTTTGTCGGCGAGTTCATGGTGATCCTGGCGAGCTTCCGGGCCAGTTTCTGGATCGCGTTCCTGGCCGCCACCACCCTGATCCTCGCCGCCGGCTACACGCTGTGGCTGATCAAGCGCGTGGTGTTCGGGGAGATTGCCAATGCCAACGTGGCAAAGCTCGAGGACATCAACCGCCGGGAGTTCCTGGTGTTGGGCATCCTGGCCTTCGTCGTGCTGCTGCTGGGCGTGTGGCCCGCGCCGCTGCTGGAGGTGATGAACGCCACGGTGGACCACCTGATCCAGCACATCGCTGTATCCAAGCTTTGAGTACCCGGATAACAATATGAGCTTCGAAATCCCAGATTTCATGCCGGTGATCCCCGAGATGTTCGTGCTCGGCATGGCCTGCGCGATCCTCGTGATCGACCTGTTCGTGCCCCAGGCCCGGCGCGACATCACCTACGGCCTGTCCCAGTTCACCCTGCTGGGCGCGGCGGTGTTGACCCTGATGCTGGCTGCTCCCGAGACGCGGCTTACGTTCAACGGCACCTTTATCGCCGATGCCCTGTCCGACCTGCTCAAGGTGGCGGTGTATATCATCACCGCGGCCGTGTTCCTGTACTCGCGCCCCTACCTCAGGGACCGAGATATCTACAAGGGGGAGTACTACGTGCTCGGCCTGTTCGGCGTGCTGGGCATGATGATCATGATTTCGGCCTACAGTTTCCTGACCCTGTACCTGGGTCTTGAACTGCTGTCGCTGTGCCTGTACGCCATGGTGGCGTTCGACCGGAAATCGGGCCGCGCCTCGGAGGCGGCCATGAAGTACTTCATCCTGGGGGCCATCGCCTCCGGCATGCTGCTCTACGGCATGTCCATCCTGTACGGCATCACCGGCAGCCTGGATATCATCGAGGTGAGCAACCACCTGATCACCGCCGGCAGCGGGCTCAACGTACCGCTGGTGTTCGCGCTCTCCTTCGTGGTGGTGGCGCTGGCGTTCAAGCTGGGCGCCGTGCCGTTTCACATGTGGGTGCCCGATGTCTATCACGGCGCACCCACCTCGGTGACGCTGTTCATCGGCACCGCGCCCAAGCTCGCCGGGCTGGCCATCGTCATGCGCCTGCTGACGGATGGGCTCGGTCCCCTGCACGGGGACTGGCAGGGGATGCTGATGATCCTGGCGGTGCTCTCGCTGGCCGTGGGCAACGTGGTGGCCATCGCCCAGACCAATATCAAGCGCATGTTCGCCTACTCCACCATCTCCCATGTGGGCTTCATCCTCATGGGTATCCTGGCGGGCACTGCCGAAGGCTACGGCGCGGCGCTTTTCTACGTGATCACCTATGCCATCGTGGCCGCCGGCGGCTTCGGCATGATCATCCTGCTCTCGCGCCGGGGTTTCGAGGCGGAGAACCTGGACGATTTCCGGGGCCTGAACGAGCGCAGTCCCTGGTTCGCCTTCATCATGCTCCTGATCATGTTCTCCCTGGCCGGGGTGCCGCCCACCGTGGGCTTCTACGCCAAGCTCTCGGTCCTGCAGGCCGTGGTGCAGGTGGATATGATCTGGCTCGCCGTATTCGCGGTGATTTTTGCCATCATCGGAGCCTTCTACTACCTGCGGGTGGTCAAGCTCATGTACTTCGACAAGCCTGAGGACGAGACACCGCTGCCCAGGGCCCTGGGCATGAACGTGGCGCTGAGCATCAACGGGCTGCTGGTAATCGTGCTGGGGATCTTTCCGGGGCTGCTGATGTCTCTTACTGCCGGTGTCATAGGCTGGTAGGATCGTCCGATGTCTTCTGGTTGGCTGGTATGGGTCTATTTCTCCATGGCGTTCGTGGCGGCGAACCTGCCCTGGTTCAGTGAGCGCGTGTTTTTCCTGCTGGAGCCGAAAGGCGGGGAGAAGGGGCCTGCCATGCGCCTGGTCGAGCTGCTGGTGCTGTACTTCATCATCGGCGGCATCGGCCTCGGCTTTGAACGCCAGGTCACCGGCAGCATCCACGGCCAGGGGTGGCAGTTCTTCGCCATCACCGGCGCCCTTTTCCTGGTGTTTGCCCTGCCGGGCTTCATCTACCGCTACGACCTGCGCAAGCACCTGCGCCACCGCTAGCCCGATCGCGTCGGATCCGTTTCGGGTTGGACGTATTTGCGCCACAGAGGACACAGAGGTCACAGAGCGCACAGAGCGCAATGCCGGGGGCTCCGAAGACCCATCGATCCCTTTATCTCTGTGACCTCTGTGCCCTCTGTGGCAAGAAATGGTTCTTCCCGCTGTCGCGGCCCCGCAGACCCCATCGCCCTTGAAATCCCCCGCCCGAACGGCTATATTATGCAACCTCTGATGCGGGGTGGAGCAGTCTGGCAGCTCGTCGGGCTCATAACCCGAAGGTCGCAGGTTCAAATCCTGCCCCCGCTACCAAGGATTAGAAAAAAAGGCCCCATCAGGGGCCTTTTTGTTACCGGCCTTCCGTGGTAACGGCTGACGGGAGGCGGACAAGTGTTGGTGTTTTCATATGGGCCGTGAGCCCATTTTTTGTTTGCGGTGGTGCCGTGACACAACAGGATTCCTTGCAACTCAAGGCCTTGCTGGCCCCGCTGGTGGCCCGTATGGGCTATGAGCTCTGGGGCCTGGAATACCGTGCCGGCAAACGAAGCGCCCTGTTGCGGCTGTTCATCGACAGCGATTCGGGCATTACGCTGGATGACTGCACCGAGGTGAGCCGGCAGGTGAGTGCCGTGCTGGACGTGGAAGACCCCATCCGGGTGCCCTACACCCTTGAGGTGTCCTCCCCCGGGGTGGACCGCCCCCTTTTCGAGGCCGCTCAGTACGCCCGTTACGTGGGCCGGCAGGCCCGGGTGCGAACCCAGTGGCCGGTGGGCGGGCAGCGCAACTTCTCCGGCGAGATCGTGGCTGCGGACGAGCAGTCCGTCACCCTGCGGGTGGAAGGCGAGCCGGTGTGCGTGCCGCTGGAGTCCATCGCCAGGGGCCGGCTGGTGGGCCAGTTGCGCGATGCAGGTGGAGAATGATCACGGGTTGCGTGGATTTTCGCCCCGACCGGCGAAGTGGCGATCGGGGCATGCTTGAGTTACCGGGCCCGGGTGCCTTCGCGCCCCGGGGGTCGGTACCGGAAGGTGTACAGGAGAGGCTGTCATGAACAAAGAGATCCTGATGGTGGTGGACGCCGTTTCCAACGAGAAGGGCGTCGAGAAGGATGTGATCTTCGAGGCCATCGAGGCTGCGCTTGCGTCCGCCACCAAGAAGAAGCATGGCGGCGAGATCGACGTGCGCGTCAGTATCCACCGGGAGTCCGGCGACTACGAGACCTACCGGCGGTGGCTGGTGGTGGACGATGAAGACCCGGAGTTTGAGTCTCCGGAGCGCCAGATCCTCCACTCATACGCCCGTCAGAAGCACCCGGACATCGAAGTGGGCGAGTATGTCGAGGAGCCCATGGAGTCGGTGGATTTCGGCCGAATCGCCGCCCAGACAGCCAAGCAGGTGATCGTGCAGAAGGTGCGCGAGGCCGAGCG
>SKOF01000220.1 GCA_007120155.1 Thioalkalivibrio sp.
CTGTTCCAGGGCTTCGGCGCGGATCTGCCCGTCTTCACCCTCTTCGTCATCGGCATCTCGAACTTCTTCCAGGCCTACTGGTGGGCCATCTTCGGCGGGATCATCGCCGCCGTGTTCGGGTTTCGTCAGGCGCACCGGCGCTCGCCGGCGTTTCGCCGCCGCCTGGACCTGCTGTCCCTGAAGATCCCGGTGATCGGCGAGGTCCTGCGCAAGGCATCCATCGCGCGCTTCGCGCGCACCCTGTCCACCATGTTCGCCGCCGGCGTGCCCCTGGTGGAAGCCATGGATTCGGTTGCCGGCGCGACGGGCAATGCGCTCTACCAGGAAGGCACGCTGAGGATTCGTGACGACACCGCCTCCGGCACGCAACTGCAGCAGGCCATGCGCAACACCGGATTGTTCCCCAACATGGTGGTGCAGATGGTGACCATCGGCGAGGAATCGGGCGCCCTGGACGACATGCTGGACAAGGTGGCCGACTTCTACGAGGAGGAGGTGGACAACGCAGTGGACAGCCTCTCCAGCCTCCTCGAGCCCATGATCATGACCTTCCTCGGCGTCGTGGTGGGCGGCCTGGTCGTGGCCATGTATCTGCCGATCTTCCAGCTCGGAGCGGTGGTTTGAAAGGCGATTCAAGGTTCAAGGTTCAAAGTTCAAAGTTCAAAGTTCAAGGACGGGGGGCCGGGTTGATCGTTTGCCGGCCCCTCTGAGTCGGGGAATCCATGATTGAACTGCTGCAAACCAGCATGCCCGTGCTGCTGATCCTGACCGGGCTGTTCAGTCTGCTGGTGGGCAGTTTTCTCAACGTGGTGATTCATCGGCTGCCGCTCATGATGGAACGGCAGTGGCGGCAGGAGGCCACCGAGACCCTGATTGCCGAAGGACATACGCTGTCGTCCGTCGAGGACACCGGTCCCTACAATCTGTGGACCCCGCGTTCCTCATGTCCCGATTGCGGCCACCGGATCACGGCACTGGAGAACATCCCGCTGCTGAGTTACCTGTTCCTGCGCGGCCGGTGCAGCGACTGCGGCACGCGTATACCGTTGCGCTATCCGCTAGTGGAGGCGGCCACGGCCCTGCTGTCCATTCTCGTCATGTGGCACTTCGGATTCACCTGGCAGGCGGGCGCGGCACTCATCTTCACCTGGGCCCTGCTGGCACTCTCCGTCATCGACCTGCGCACGACCCTGCTGCCTGATGCCATCACGCTTCCCGCACTGTGGCTCGGACTGATCCTGAACCTGGGCGGCATGTTCACGGATACCACCAGCAGTCTCATCGGTGCCGTGGCCGGATATCTCAGTCTCTGGCTTCTGTATCACGGCTTCCGGTTGCTCACGGGCAAGGAAGGCATGGGATTCGGCGACTTCAAGCTCTTCGCGCTCATCGGTGCCTGGCTGGGGTGGCAGATTCTGCCGCTGGTGATTCTTCTCTCCTCGCTGGTGGGCGCGGTGGTGGGCATCACCCTGATCGTTGTGTACGGACGCGATCGCGCGCAACCGATCCCCTTCGGACCCTACCTGGCTGCGGCCGGCTTCATCGCCCTGCTCTGGGGCGACGCGATCATGTATCAATATCTGGGGTGAGGGAGGCTCAGTAAGCAATGTTGAAAATTCAATATTCAAGATTCAAAGGGTGGATGCGGTGGGTTCGAACCGGCACAGCGGGGCCGGCCGCCGCCGCACTTCCCTTGAACCTTGAAGCTTGAATCTTGAATCTTGAATCTTGAATCTTGAATCTTGAATTTTAAACCTCGATTTCCCCATGTTGCGCATCGGACTGACAGGCGGCATCGGCAGCGGCAAGAGCCTCGTCTGCGATCTGTTCGCGAGACGGGGGGTACCCGTGATCGACAGCGATGCGATCGCGCGGGAGATTGTCACCCCGGGCAGCGAGATTGCGGAGGCCGTGATTCGCGAATTTGGTGAGACATATCGGGATGTCACGACGGGTGGTCTGGACAGACAGGCCCTTCGTCGGCTAGTTTTCGGGAACATCCGGGCACGTCACAGACTGGAGGCTATACTGCACCCTAGAATCAGGCTGGAATTGAGCCGGCGCCAGATCGGCCTGGACGCACCCTACTGCATCCTGAGCATCCCCTTGCTGATCGAAACAGGCTTCGGGGACCTGGTCGATCGTATCCTGGTGGTCGACTGTCCGGAGTCCCTGCAGGTGCAACGGGTCATGTCCCGGGACGGGGTCACGGAGGAGGAGGCCCAGGCCATCCTCGCCAGCCAGTCTTCCCGGGACGAACGCCTGGCCCAGGCGGATGATATCATCGATAACAGCGGCCCTACGGGAGACCTGGAAGACAAGGTGGAAAGGCTGCACCGGCAGTACCTGGAGTGGGGAACAACCAATCAAAGAAATGGCCCCGGACCGGATCTGCCTGAATCATAACCAGGGGGTTGACGACATGTTTGTGAATTTTGCACTCAAGGTGGAGAATAACGAGTATGTTCTCCACGAATCCCCGACCGCATCCTCGGTGAACGACACCATCACCTACGAACAACCCCTGCTCGAGCGCATGCGCCTGTTCATGCGCATCGAGGAGTTGATGCATCGCTTCCGATTCTCTCTCGAAGGCAAGAGTGGATGGGAGACCCATTGCGCGCTCACAACGCTGATCGAGATCCTCGATCTCACCAACCGGGTGGATCTGAAGCGCGAACTGATGAAGGAACTGGAACGGCAGATCGCCAACCTGAGCCGCCTGGTTTCGGAACCCTCTGTCGATCAGGATCGCCTCAACCGCATCATCGATCAGCAACGTGCGCTGATCGAGGAGATTCACACGATCAACGGCCAGCTGGATCAGCATATCAAGGCCAACGATCTGTTCGGCAGCATTCGTCAGCGCAATGCCATACCCGGCGGCACCTGCGACTTCGACCTGCCCGCATACCACTACTGGCTGGCGCGTCCCGCCAGTGAGCGGCGTGAGCTGCTGCACACCTGTTCCCGACCCTTCCAGGAGATCAACGAAGCGGTGGGTCTGGTGCTCAAGCTCATCCGCAACAGCGCCGAGCCGCGCACCACCGTTGCGCCCCGGGGATTCTACGAGCAGGCGCTGGACAGTTCGGTTCCCTGGCAGATGATCCGCATCACCCTGCCATCCGATACACCCTGTTATCCGGAAATCAGCGCCGGACGCCAGCGGTTCTCGGTGCGTTTTCTGAAGCCGGGCGACATGACCCAGCGCGCGAGACAGTGCGAACAGGACATCACGTTCGAGCTTGCCTGCTGCGCGCTCTGACCGATACCCGCCGGCCTGCGAGCTTCGGTCCTTGCCCATCCGGGATAGGGCGGCCCGTGGCCGCCACGCGGTGCCGAAGGCGGGCATCGTCCGGCGGGCACGGCCCGCCCTATGGGTGTGGCACATGATCAGACGTAGCCCGGTGTGCCGGATGCGGCTGCGCCTTATTGCGAGCTTCGGTCCTTGCCTATCCGGGATAGGGCGGCCCGTGGCCGCCACGCGGTGCCGAAGCCGGGCATCGTCCGGCGGGCACGGCCCGCCCTATGGGTGTGGCACATGATCAGACGTGGCTCGGTGTGCCGGATGCGGCTGCGCCTTGTCTGGCCTGCGAGATTGATTGCCACAGAGGCCACAGAGAACAAAACAACCGGATCGTAGGTTGGGGTGAGCACAGCGAACCCCAACATGGCAGAGATCTCCCGGGCCCCGGCGTGTTGGGGTTCGTTCCTCACCCCAACCTACCACTGCTCAAAGCCTTTTCTCTGCGACCTCTGTGACCTCTGCGGCAAATCCATGATCTTTCAGTGCCGAGGCCGGGCATCGTCCGGCGGGCACGGCCCGCCCTATGGGTGTAACGCGGCAGCACCCCCCCCGGATGAACAACCTGTTGAGAGATCACAGCTACCCCGGACACGGCGCCGACGGCGCCTCAGGCAGGTGGTTTGACCTGTGTCCAGAATGCACGGATGCCTGCGACGCCCTGACCGCCGCAGGCCCGCGCGCGGTCGAGATCCTGCGGACCGACTCCGCCCAGGGCATAGACAGGCATGGCCGCGGCATCCGCCAGGGAGGCGAAGCCGTCCCACCGCAGCACCGGTGCATCGGGATGAGACGTCGTGGGCAATACCGGTGAAATCAGGGCGAAGTCCACATCGGCCTCGTTGGCCAGAACCA
>SKOF01000204.1 GCA_007120155.1 Thioalkalivibrio sp.
GTAATTTACCAACAATGAATGGCGGTTTGTCATTCAAGGGTGAATGGGATGCGCAGGCTGGGCCTGTTATGGTAACCAATGTTTATGACCGCAAAGCCGAGTCTAAGCTCGAAGAAAACGATAGGTTTTTTCAGTTTTCTTGTGGCTCGAAGACCGCAAGGCCAGTAGGTATAAACTTAAGTTTGTTCAGGTTTTTTGTGAACAAGTCCAACCTTGCTGACAAGGCTGTCTTTGGCCGTAATGATGAGAAGGAAATTATCATCAAAAAGAATGTAATGGCTACTGTTACAAAAGACAGCATTACACTGTCTGTTAAGGGCAAAGAGGAAGAACTTGAAGAAGCGGTTGAAGAAGATGAGATTGTTTAAAAACACTAAAACCTCAGCCCCGAAAGGGGTTGGGGTTTTTTTTCTTTGAACAGGATATATATGCGCTTGTGAGTGGTCACTCATGTTGTTGTGTTATTGTTTATTGTATATATTGGATAGGATGGTTGTTATGAGGAGTAGTATATTTTCATATCGGTCATTGTATTTATACATTATAGTATAAGTATATATGCAATTAATTGCGAGTATTGTTTTTCATTGTTGTAGGTTAATGGTTTATTGATATTGGTGATTTCGGTTAAAATATGTGCATATAAGGAAATGATTTTATTTCTTTGTAGGTCTATCATGTATGTGATAGGTTTAGGCCTTGTACGGTGCTTCAACGTATTGTTAACCCAAAAAATAGGAGAGCTTGAAATGAAAGTATTTAATAGATTGTTTACTTTACGCATATCTGATGATCATCTTTTTTATAAGTATGATCTTTATATCAGGCTTTGGTTTATCCACTTATTAATAATGTGGAAACCTACTCACAACAACACCAGAATAATTGAGAGTTATTGCTCTTTATCTGTGTTTAGAAGAATTAATTATAATACCATGCTGAAAATACGCATTGGTAAAATTAAAAACCCAAAATATATTGTATTATGAGGAACATAGGATTGTATAGTTTTATGCTTGGTGCAGCAATGCACATAAGTCAACGGCCTTTAACTCAAAGATCAAGAAGAAAGCCTAGTTTTGATAGGTATAAAAACTATTGTAACATTGTTATAGAAGCCTTAGCTACTAGGGGTATTTGTTCTATTGAAGATGAGTTTTTCGAAAGGTTATATCAAGAATTACCCGGAAAGTTAAGGGGAAAGGTATTGTTTCATTGCGATATCGAAAACAAAAAAATATTTATTACTTATAGTAAATTTAAATAAGATGAGAGAAATTAAAGTAATTATTGAAAATGGCTTTGCATCAACTCCTGATAGCAAAGAAGAAGATAAAAAAGCTATAAACATGTTCTTTGAACAAGAAGAATATGAAAAGCTTATATCGGGCATTTCTATTCCTGTAAAGGCTGTAAATGTTGCTATTCAAAGGTTTGCAACACAATACAGCCATAAGCTTACGGTGTTTGCTGAGATAACTCCCGAAGAAGCAGGTGAACTACAATTTAAAGCAGGTTATCATCCACATGGTTATGGGTTTTATCAATTCCGTGTGGAGAATGGTATCACTACATGGGTTTGTTCTTATTCATGCGACTAATCTTATAAAAATGAAAGGATTATTATTCAAAACTGATGGCACATGGGAGACTGTTGTGCCTCAGAATGGAAAGAATTTCGAACTCGATGAACTGAATAAGTTCGTTGGTGGATATATAGAAATTATTACCCTCAAGGGTAGCCGCTTTATGGTGCTTAATGAAGAAGGTAAGCTTGATGGGCTTCCCTTCAACCAAAGAGCGACTATGGTATTTCGGGAATCTTTTCCGGGCACCAATGACTTTATTGTTGGGAACGTGCTTGTATGTCCTAATGACATGATAGAATGAAGAAGGAAGCTGTGTATTGGAAGACCAAAGATGGTCACAGGATCAATGTAGACGACATGGACGATAACCATGTTCGTAATGCATTAAAAATGCTAATAAGGAAAATCCATGCTTATGAGCAAGCTGCTTTATTGGCTGATACTCAAAAGAAATTAAATGGTGATATGGCCCGGGAGTTTAACGATTCTTTCCCGGGTGACGAAGATTATCCCGAAGATTATTGTGGTTCATTAAAAAACGATTGATATGGGAGACTATGCTGATGATTTGATTGACGGCACTTGTGATTGGTCAGGTGACTATACTTACAGAGACAATGTCAATCATAATTACCGAAGAAGAAGATATGTTCCGGAAACTCAGGCCGAGAAGAATATAAGGGCCGTGAGAAAAGAACTTGCTATCTTGATTAAAAAGAAGAAAAGAGATAATCCTGATGCTAATGTCAATGTTCTTGTTGATGAAGCACGTAAGGAGATCAATCTTAAATATGGCAAGGGATGGCGTGAACGTGGTCTTGTTTCTAATGACCCTGATCAATGGAAAAACTTATCTGAATACTAACCTAAAAAATAAAAGACAATGACAAGAAAGAAAAGATTCAAGCTGTTGCTTGATAAATTCTGTAAAGAACATGATATAGATGAAATGACATTCAGTCTTAAAGGATCATCAGATGAACCCAATGATGTCTTTCACTATGTCAATCTTGATGATTATGAGTTTCAGTTTCATCAGGAAGGCGATATGCCCACTAATTACGAAAGCCAACTTCAAATAAGATATTATTCTGGTACCAGAAACAACTATACTGTTATTACTTGGCCCAAAGTTCAATCATTATTTGAATTTGAAAGCTTTCGTGATAATTCTGTATTGATAACAGAAGATCCTCTTTATACAAGGTTTGGTGATTCAGCTTACCTTGTTGATACCGATTGGCTTGAAAATCTCACAAAAACATGTTCTAACAAACTAATACTATGAAAAACATTATAGGATTTTACCCGGAGCAGTTCTTTGACCCTAACGCAGGAGAATGGACTAAAATTAATCCTGAAAAGGATAATTTCCTTGATAATGAATGGGGTAAGCATGTTGAGCGTATAATTCCAAATGATGATATTATTATAGTCATATGGTATGAGACCGATTCTTTTGACTGTAATATTATCAGTCTTTATAAAGGAAGATTGGAGGTGAAGTCATGAACTTTATTGTATCAATTTTGCTTGTTTGGGGCATTGTAACGGCCCTGAATATTCCATGTGACTATGAGATCAATCGCTTTGGGAAGATCGTTAAACACGGTCTTACTGCTCTCGTGATAGCACTTGCTATCATGATGTCTTATCAGCTTGGTAGAGTACAGGGTCATTACGATGCTGTTGATTACATATATGAAGAAAAAGACTTGCCTAGGTCTTCGGTTTTTAAGTATATTTGGCATCAATATGATCCGACACTACCTATATGACAGAAAGAGTCAAGCTGTTATAGCTGAATTTGAAAGCTATGATAGCTTGATTTTTTATATGAAAGAATTAGATTTGTCAATCGATGAGTTTATGATTGTGACAAAAGATATAAGTTCTGAAAAGAATAATTTTTTCCCATTTTATATATTAAACTGATGAATGAAAAGATAATGAAAGCTATGGGCTTTGAAAAACAAGTTCAGCTTACAAAAGAAAACAAATGTCCTTCTTGTGCCAAAGAGGTTGACAAAAATGAATTCAGAGACGATATTTCACTAAAAGAGTATTCGATATCAGGATTTTGTCAAAAATGCCAAGATTCAATATGGGGCAAATAGTAGATTTTAAAAATACAGGCTATACCGTACAGATAAAAAGATATACGGATAACAAAAGGATTGCAATAATACTTATAAATCCCGAAGAGCCTCAATTTGATGTTATTGTCTGCACCATTAATATGCCTTCAATAGCACTTAATGATAACATTGTTATTATTAAAAATTACACCGAAAACGAAGGCATATTAGATGCTCTCATTAAACATAAAGTTGTTTCAGAACCTATAGGGTTTGTGCAAACAGGATTTGTGCAATCACCTATGTGTAAAGTATTGATTGATACTTAACGTTCTTTTTATATGGGGATGATATAATTCATCAGTGTCAATCACTAATACCCCTGAGAAATGCAGAAACAGAAGGGACGGATTAAATTCCCTATAAACACCGTTATAATCTGAACCACATTGCGTAACGTGGTTATCTGACATGGAAATGAATCTGATA
>SKOF01000458.1 GCA_007120155.1 Thioalkalivibrio sp.
GGCCGATCAAGGACTACGAGTGCCTGTGCGGCAAGTACAAGCGTCTCAAGCACCGCGGTGTCGTATGCGAGAAGTGCGGTGTGGAGGTGACCCAGACCAAGGTGCGCCGTGAGCGCATGGGCCACATCGAACTGGCCAGTCCCGTTGCCCATATCTGGTTCCTGAAGAGCCTGCCCTCGCGCATCGGCCTGCTGCTGGACATGACCCTGCGTGACATCGAGCGCGTACTCTACTTCGAGGCCTTCGTGGTGATCGATCCGGGCCTGACCACGCTCGAGCGTGGTCAGCTGCTCACCGACGAGCAGTATCTGGAGGCCATTGAGGAGCACGGGGATGAGTTCGACGCCCGCATGGGTGCCGAGGCGGTCTACGAACTGCTGATTTCCATCGATCTGCAGAGCGAGGCAGCCAGACTGCGTACGGAGGTCAACGAGACCAGCTCCGAGACCAAGATCAAGCGTATCGCCAAGCGCCTGAAGCTGATCGAGTCCTTCCTGGATTCCGGCAACAAGCCCGAGTGGATGATCCTCAAGGTCCTGCCCGTGCTACCGCCGGATCTGCGCCCGCTGGTGCCGCTGGACGGCGGCCGCTTCGCCACCTCGGATCTCAACGATCTGTACCGCCGGGTGATCAACCGCAACAACCGCCTCAAGCGGCTGCTGGAACTCAACGCTCCGGATATCATCGTGCGCAACGAGAAGCGCATGCTGCAGGAGTCCGTGGACGCGCTGCTGGACAACGGCCGTCGCGGCCGGGCGATCACCGGGACCAACAAGCGCCCGCTCAAGTCGCTCGCCGACATGATCAAGGGCAAGCAGGGCCGTTTCCGCCAGAACCTGCTGGGCAAGCGTGTGGATTACTCTGGGCGTTCCGTGATCGTGGTGGGCCCGACACTTCGCCTGCATCAGTGTGGTCTGCCCAAGAAGATGGCGCTGGAACTGTTCAAGCCCTTCATCTTCGGCAAGCTGCACCGGCGGGGTCTGGCGACCACCATCAAGGCTGCCAAGAAGCTGGTGGAGCGGGAGGGCCCGGAGGTCTGGGATATCCTCGACGAGGTCATCCGCGAACATCCGGTGATGCTCAACCGCGCGCCCACCCTGCACCGCCTCGGCATTCAGGCCTTCGAGCCGGTACTCATCGAGGGCAAGGCCATCCAGCTGCATCCTCTGGTCTGTGCTGCTTTCAACGCCGACTTCGACGGCGACCAGATGGCCGTGCACGTGCCTCTGTCCCTTGAGGCGCAGCTGGAAGCCCGCGCGCTGATGATGTCCACCAACAACATCCTCTCGCCGGCCCATGGTGATCCCATCATCGTGCCCTCGCAGGACATCGTGCTGGGGCTTTACTACATGTCGCGGGATCGGGTGAACGCCCGGGGCGAAGGCATGCACTTCGCAGACGTTGATGAAGTTCACCGTGCTTATGAGTCCGGCCAGGTGGAGCTGCATGCCCGGGTCGAGGTGCGCATTCGTGAAGTGACTCCGGACGACGACGGGGAACTCGGCGAAAGTTTCAATCGGGTGAAGACCACCGTGGGCCGCGCGCTGCTCTCCCAGATCCTGCCCGCGGGCCTGCCCTTCGAGCTGGTCAACCGCGACCTCAACAAGAAGGCCATCTCGCAGCTGATCAATGCCTGCTACCGGCGCGTGGGTCTCAAGGAGACGGTCGTTTTTGCCGACCAGCTGATGTACACGGGCTTCAAGTACTCCACCCGTGCGGGCGTGTCCTTCGGCATCAACGACATGGTGATTCCCGAGGAGAAGACCGGAATCCTCGCGAATGCGGAAGGCCAGGTGAAGGAGATCGAGGATCAATACGCCTCGGGCCTTGTGACCAAGGGCGAGCGCTACAACAAGGTGGTGGATATCTGGTCGCACACCAATGACCAGGTGGCGAAAGCCATGATGGACAAACTGGGCAAGGACGAGGTGGTGGATGCCGAGGGCAACACCGTCAAGCAGCCGTCCTTCAACTCCATCTTCATGATGGCCGATTCCGGTGCTCGAGGTTCCGCTGCCCAGATTCGTCAGCTGGCGGGCATGCGCGGGCTGATGGCCAAGCCGGACGGTTCCATCATCGAGACTCCCATCACGGCCAACTTCCGTGAGGGGCTCAATGTGCTGCAGTACTTCATCTCCACACACGGCGCGCGCAAGGGTCTGGCGGACACGGCGCTCAAGACCGCCAACTCCGGGTACCTGACCCGCCGCCTGGTGGACGTGGCCCAGGACCTGGTGGTGACCGAGGTTGATTGCGGCACCGACAAGGGTATCGTCCTGAAGCCGATCATCGAGGGCGGCGATGTGGTGGAGCCCCTGCGCGAGCGGGTACTTGGCCGTGTGCTGGCCCAGGACATCATCATGGCGGACGGCTCCAGCCTGTTGCCTGCCGGCACCCTGCTGGACGAGGACGCCGTCGATCTCATGGAGGCGTCCGGCGTGGACGAGGTGGTGGTCCGTTCGGCCATCTCCTGCGCGACCCGCTACGGCATCTGCGCCATGTGCTATGGCCGTGACCTGGCCCGCGGGCATCAGGTCAACGACGGAGAGGCGGTCGGCGTGATCGCCGCGCAGTCCATCGGCGAGCCCGGCACCCAGCTGACCATGCGCACCTTCCACATTGGCGGTGCCGCCAGCCGGTCGGTGGCCATCAGCGCCATCTCCGCCCGCGCCAGGGGCACCATCCGCCTGCACAACATCAAGACGGTGCCCAACAAGCAGGGCAACCTCGTGGCCGTGTCCCGTTCCGGCGAGCTGGGCGTCGTCGATGATCAGGGCCGAGAGCGTGAGCGATACAAGGTACCTTATGGTGCCGTGATTTCGGTCAACGAGGGTGACACCGTGGAGTCCGGGCAGGAGGTTGCCACCTGGGATCCGCACACTCACCCGATCATCACCGAGGTGGCCGGGCGCATCCAGCTGAACGACTTCATCGAGGGCGTGACCGTCAACAAGCAGGTGGACGAGATCACCGGGCTTTCCTCGACCGTTGTCATGGATCCCAAGTCCCGCGGCTCCGCCGGCAAGGACCTGCGTCCCACGGTTCGTCTGGTGGATGAAAAGGGCAAGGACCTCAAACTGGCCGGCACCGACATCCCTGCTCATTATGCATTGCCCGCGGGGGCTATCATGAGCCTGGAGGACGGCGCCACCGTGGCGGTTGGCGACGTGGTGGCCCGTATCCCCCAGGAGTCCTCGAAGACCAGGGATATCACCGGCGGTCTGCCCCGGGTGGCGGACCTGTTCGAGGCCCGCAAGCCCAAGGAGCCCGCCATCCTGGCCGAGCGCACCGGCACGGTCAGCTTCGGCAAGGACACCAAGGGCAAGCAGCGCCTGGTGATCACCGATGACCAGGGCGATACCCACGAGGAGCTGATCCCCAAGTGGCGGCACGTGAACGTCTTCGAGGGCGAGCACGTGGAGAGGGGCGAGGTGATCGCCGACGGCGAGCCGAACCCCCACGACATCCTGCGCCTGCTGGGCGTCACCCCGCTGGCCGAGTACATGGTCAAGGAGATCCAGGATGTCTACCGTCTGCAGGGCGTGAAGATCAACGACAAGCACATCGAGGTGATCTGCCGCCAGATGCTGCGCAAGGTGGAGATCACCGATCCGGGCGACACCCGGTTCCTGACCGGGGAGCAGGTGGATCGTGCCCGGGTCCTGGAAGAGCACGAGCGCCTGGGGCCCGACAAGGAACAGGCCAGGTACGAGCGGGTGCTGCTGGGCATCACCAAGGCATCGCTGGTGACCGAATCCTTTATCTCGGCGGCCTCCTTCCAGGAGACCACCCGGGTGCTGACCGAGTCCGCCACCCGCGGGGCCCGGGACGACCTGCGGGGCCTGAAGGAAAACGTCATTGTGGGCCGGCTGATCCCGGCAGGTACCGGCCTGGCCTACCACAAGGAGCGGCGCCGCAAGCGCCACGGGGGCGATTTCTCCATGATGGTGCAGGATGCCACCGAACTCGCGGAGGCCCCCGCTGACGCGGAAACCGGTACACCGGCCGAGTAGTGCTGTAAAGGCGGGTCCCCGTTTAGCTTGACAGCGGGCGGCCCTGTTCCCTAAACTTTCGCACCCTCGACAGGCCGGTACGGTCCGGCCTGTCGTTGTTTTTGGGTAGGAGAAAACAGTTCATGGCAACAATCAATCA
>SKOF01000135.1 GCA_007120155.1 Thioalkalivibrio sp.
CGGCGTCTCAACCCCAAGGACAAGAGCCTGGCCAATCGCCAGCGCTTCATCCGAAGGGCCAAGCGGCAGATCCTGGATGCGGTGCGCGACGTGTCCGCGCGGCGCAGGGTCACCGAAGTGGGCCGGGGCGAGGAGGAGATCCGCATCCCCTCGGACGGACTGCAGGAACCCTCGTTTCGCAAGGACGGGACCACCGGCACGCGCCGGCATGTGGTGCCCGGCAACAAGGAGTATCACGCCGGCGACCGCATCCCTCGCCCCGACGGCGGCGGTGGCGGACCCGGCCCGGGGGGCAGCCCGGACGGGGAAGGCGAGGACGCGTTCCAGTTCACCGTGAGCCGCGACGAGTTCCTGGACCTGTTCTTCGAGAATCTCGAACTGCCGGAGCTGGCCCGCACCCAGCTCTCCAAGGTGGAGCAGCAGGGCATTCAGCGGGCGGGGTTCTCGGTGTCCGGTTCGCCATCGAGCCTCAACCTCACCCGCACCATGCGCAACTCGCTGTCCCGGCGGCTGGCGTTGCGCCGGCCCAAACGCGACGAGATCCTGGCCCTTGACCGGGAGATCGACCGGCTGGAGCGCTCCGGCAAGGACATGGAACAGCTGCGCGAACTGATCCGCCAGCGCGAGACGCTCACCCGGCGCTCGCGCCTGATCCCGTACATCGACCCCATCGACCTGCGTTACAACCGCTTCGTGCCCACCCCGCGACCCATCTCCCAGGCGGTGATGTTCTGCCTGATGGACGTCTCCGGCTCCATGACCGAGGACATGAAGGATCTGGCCAAGCGCTTCTTCATGCTGCTGTACCTGTTCCTGGAGCGGCGTTACCGGCATGTGGACATTGTCTTCATCCGCCATACCCATATCGCCCAGGAGGTGGACGAGGAGACCTTTTTCTACTCCCGGGAAACCGGCGGCACCCTGGTGTCTCCGGCACTGCGGGAGATGGAGCGCGTGCTCCGTGAACGCTACTCGCCGGCGGAATGGAACATCTACGCGGCCCAGGCCTCCGACGGCGACAACACGCCCGCCGACAACCCCGCGGTGGTACAGATGCTGGAGGACGTGATCCTCCCCGTATGCCGCTACTTCGCCTACATCGAGGTGGCCGAGGAGCGGGGCTGGGAGGCGGCCTCCGACCTGTGGGAGGTTTATGAGCGGCTTGTGGCCGCCGGTCATCCCATGGCCATGCGCAAGGTCAAGAAACGGGCCGACATCTTCCCGGTGTTCCGGGATCTGTTCACGCCCGCCGAGTTGAGAGCCTGACATGATCAGCCAGTTCGAGACAGATGCCCGGCTCATCTACACCGGTCCCGACTGGGACTACCGCCTGGTGCGCAAGGCCTTCGACGCGATCGAGCGCATCGCCGTGGACGAGATGGGTCTGGACCCCTACCCCAGCCAGGTGGAGGTGATCAGCTCGGAGCAGATGCTCGATGCCTATTCCTCCATGGGCATGCCGCTGTTCTACCGGCACTGGTCCTTTGGCAAGCACTTCGCCCGCGACGAGATGCTGTACCGCAAGGGCATGACCGGGCTGGCCTACGAGATCGTCATCAACTCCAACCCCTGCCTGTGCTACATCATGGAAGAGAACACCATGACCATGCAGACCCTGGTCATGGCCCACGCCGCCTTCGGCCACAGCCATTTCTTCAAGAACAACCAGCTCTTCAAGGCCTGGACCGACGCCGACTCGATCCTGGACTACCTGGACTTCGCCAAACGTTATGTCAGCGAGTGCGAGGAACGCTACGGCGCCCGCGCGGTGGAGCAGGTGCTCGATGCCGCCCACGCACTCATGAGCCACGGCGTGCACCGCTATCCCCGGCGCCAGCCCCTCAATCTGAGGCGGGAGATGGAACGTGAGCGGGAACGGAGGCGTTTCGAGGAACAGACCTTCAATGACCTGTGGCGCACGCTGCCGAAGCGCGCGCCCGAAGAGGGGGACGAGGATCCGGACATGGATGCCCGGCGCAGAAAGCTCGGCCTGCCGGAGGAGAACCTGCTGTATTTCCTGGAAAAACGCGCGCCCCGGCTGGCCCACTGGCAGCGCGAGATCCTGCGCATCGTGCGGGTGGTATCCCAGTACTTCTATCCCCAGAAGCAGACCAAGGTGATGAACGAGGGCTGCGCCACCACGGTCCACTACGCCATCATGAACCGCCTGCACGAGACGGGGCAGATCACCGACGGCGCGTTCATGGAGTTCCTGCACGCCCACACCAACGTGGTGTTCCAGCCGGAGTTCGATGACCGGCGTTTCTCGGGCATCAACCCCTACGCGCTGGGCTTCGGCATCCTTCAGGACCTGAAGCGCATCTGCGAGCACCCCACGGACGAGGACCGCCGCTGGTTCCCGGACATCGCCGGTTGCCAGGACCCCCTGGGCACGTGGAAGACCGCCTGGGCTGAGTACCGGGACGAGAGTTTCATCCTGCAGTTCCTGAGTCCGCGCATGATGCGCAAGTGGCGCCTGTTCTCCGTGTTGGATGACGCCGATGACGATGAAATGGAAGTGGAGGCCATCCACGACGAGGCCGGTTTCCGCGACGTGCGCCGCGCGCTTGCCGCCCAGTATGACCTGGCCCGCCATGAAGCCGACATTCAGGTGGTGGACGTAGACCTGACCGGCGACCGCCGCCTGATCCTGGAGCATCGCATCCTGGACGGTCGCCTGCTGGAGGAGCGCAGCACCCTGATGGTACTGCGCCACCTGGCCAACCTCTGGGGCTACCCGGTCAGCCTGGTGGAAGTCGACCCCGGCAGCGAGGACGTGCTCAACGCCTACGAGGACGTGGAGCCGGATCTGCGGTTGGCCTGATCGGATTGTGGGGCGGGGTTCGGCACTCGCGAGGAACGCAGAGGGCGCAGAGACGCGGAGGTCGCAGAGGGGTTCCGTGTTAACGGTCACAAACGGATTCGTAGCGCAGGTGGTCGCATCCGCGCGACCGGTGCTTTCTCAAGGCCGTCCAGAAGTACAGAAAAATCTCTGCGACCTCCGCGTCTCTGCGTCCTCCGCGCTACCCTCCGCACCCAGGCCCGGCCACGGCCTCCGTCAGAACCGATATCCGAACTCGCGCTGGAACCGTTCCGCGAAGCCGTCGCGGTCGAAGCGGTGGTTCTGCGTGCCGTGGTGTTCGATCTTTATGGCGCCCATGAGCGCGGCGATCCGTCCGGTGGTCTCCCAGTCCATGCCGTGCATCAGCCCGTGCAGCAGGCCGGCGCGGTAGGCGTCGCCGCAGCCGGTGGGATCCCGGATCTCGCGCGCCTTCGCGGACGGAATCTCCAGACACTGGCCCCCGGTGTAGACGAGAGATCCCTCGCCGCCCCGGGTCACGACCAGGGCCTCCACGCGGGTGGCCAGCTCGTCGACGCTCAGCCCCGTGCGCTCGCACATGAGTTGGGCCTCGTAGTCGTTCAACGTCACCCAGGTGGCCTGCTCAACGAAACGCACCAGATCCGCTCTGCCGAACATGGGCATTCCCTGGCCCGGGTCGAAGATGAAGGGGATGCCGCTTTCCGCGAACTGTTCCGCATGCTGGATCATGCCGTCGCGGCCGTCCGGCGAGACGATGCCGAGTGTGATGCCGTCGGCATCGCTCACCTTGTTCCGGTGGGATTCACCCATGGCACCCGGATGGAAGGCGGTGATCTGGTTGTCGTCCTGGTCCGTCGTGATGAACGCCTGCCCGGTGTAGATGTCGTTCAACACCTTCACGTGCTTGCGACTGATGCCGTTCTCGTCCAGCCAGTTGGCGTATGGGGCGAAATCCCCGCCCACGGTGGCCATGAGCACGGGGTCGCCACCCAGAAGCTTGAGGTTGAAGGCGATGTTGCCCGCACAGCCGCCGAACTCCCGGCGCATCTGCGGCACCATGAACGACACATTCAGGATGTGCACCTTGTCCGGCAGGATGTGGTTCTTGAACCGGTCTGGAAAGACCATGATGGTGTCGTAGGCGATGGAACCGCAGATCAGTGCAGACATGGATGCTCCTTGGGGAAACGACTCGCAAAGAAGCCACCGACCTTATCGAAGGCACCGGCGCCCTGCAAGGGAGGAGGGGGGGCGATTCAAGATTCAAGATTCAAGATTCAAGATTCAAAGGGGCGGGTGCCCGGCATGGGCCTCGGTGC
>SKOF01000100.1 GCA_007120155.1 Thioalkalivibrio sp.
CATGAGATTCAGAAAGCGCACCATGGCGGCCTTGGAATCCAGCATGCCCTCGTCCATGTTCACGTCGATGATCTGGGCGCCGTTCTCCACCTGGCTCGCGGCCACCTCGAGCGCCGTCTCGAAGTCGCCGTCCTTGATGAGGCGCTTGAACCGGGCGCTGCCGGTGACGTTGGTGCGCTCACCCACGTTGACGAACAGGGACTCCGCGTCGATGTTGCAGGGCTCGAGCCCGGACAGGCGGCAGGCGGGCACGGTCTCCGGGACCGTGCGCGGCGTGATGTCGGCCACCGCCCCGGCAATGGCGCGGATGTGGGGCGGCGTGGTGCCGCAGCAGCCGCCCACGATATTGAGGAAGCCGGACTCGGCCCATTCACGGATATGCACGGCCATCTGTTCCGGACTCAGATCGTATTCACCGAACTCGTTGGGCAGGCCCGCGTTGGGATGGGCGGACACGTGGCAGTCGGCCAGGCGGGACAGCTCCTCCACGTAGGCCCGCAGTTCCTTGGGCCCCAAGGCGCAGTTGAGACCGAAGGAGAATGGCCGCGCATGGCGCAGGCTGTTCCAGAACGCCTCGGTGACCTGCCCGGTGAGGGTGCGCCCCGAAGCGTCGGTGATGGTGCCGGAGATCATCACCGGCAGGCGCAGGCCCGTTTCGTCGAACAGGGTCTCGACCGCGAACACCGCCGCCTTGGCGTTCAGGGTGTCGAAAACGGTCTCGATGAGCAGCAGGTCCGCACCGCCCTCGATGAGCGCCTCGGCCGCCTCGCGATAGGACGCCACCAGCGTGTCGAAGTCCACGTTTCGAAAACCCGGATCGTTCACGTCCGGGGAGATGCTGGCGGTGCGGTTGGTGGGACCCAGCACCCCGGCCACGAAACGGGGCTTGGCCGGGTCCTTCGCGGTCCAGACGTCCGCTGCCTCCCGGGCGATGCGCGCGGCCTCCCGGTTGATCTCCGGGACCATGTCCTCCATGGCGTAATCGGCCATGGCGACGCGGGTGGCATTGAAGGTGTTGGTCTCGACGATATCCGCACCGGCCTCCAGGTACTGGCCATGGATCTCGGCGATGATCTCCGGGCGCGTAAGCACCAGCAGGTCGTTATTGCCCTTCAGGTCGATGTTCCAGTCCGCGAACCGTTCCCCGCGGTAGTCCTGCTCCTGCAGTCCATAGCCCTGGATCATGGTGCCCATGGCACCATCCAGGATCAGAATGTGGTCCTTGATGCGGGTTTCGAGCAGGCGGATGCGATCGTCAGTCATGAGGGTCTGAAACCGTAGGTTGCAAGCGGATAAGCCGTCCATTTTAGCATGGCAGCCCGATTCGTCCCCGGCGCACCCCCCCGGGAGCCAGCCGCCACGCGGCTCCTGCCAGACTTGACAAGGGTCGGCATCGGGCGGATATCACCCCGCGATACAGCGGGTCAGGAGACCGCATCGAGGCAGTCCATGGATGCCCGTATCGCCGGTCCGGGACACGGCTCCCTTGAATCCGGAATCCCGGTTCCCGAATACTGTTCCCCATGCGCACCGACTCCGCACCGCTGCACTTCTACGTGACGCCGCCCGAGCCCTGCCCGTATCTGGCGGACCGGCAGATGGTGAGCGCCTTTGCCGATCCCCGGGCGCCGATGAATGCAGGCCTCTATGGACGCCTGGCTCAGGTGGGCTTTCGCCGCAGCGGCCGGCACGTGTACCGTCACCAATGTCCCCATTGCCGGGCCTGCGTGCCGGTTCGCGTGCCCGTGGAGGCCTTCCAACCCAACCGGATCCAGCGTCGCGTATGGCGTCGCAATGCAGACCTGGACATGCGCTGCATCAGGCCCGCCCCCCGGGAAGAGCACTTCGAACTCTATCGCCGCTACGTGAATACCCGTCATCCGGGCGGCGGCATGGACGACCCCTCTGCCGCGGACTACTGGCGCTTCATCGACGCGGACTGGTCGGACACGGACCTGGTGGAGTTTCGCCTGCGCGGGCGGCTCGTGTGCGTGGCGGTGTGCGACCGGCTGCCGGATGGCCTGTCCGCCGTCTACACGTTTTTCGACCCGGCGGATGCCGCACGCAGCCCCGGCACCCACGCCATCCTGTGGCAGATTGCCGAGGCCCGCCGCCTGGGCCTGCCCTACCTGTACCTCGGCTACTGGATCGCGCAAAGCCCCAAGATGGCCTACAAGACCGCCTTCCGTCCGGTGGAGGGGCTGCGGGACGGGGTTTGGGCGATGTTGTGACAGGCCGACGGGCGGGCTGAAGACGGTCAGGACAGAACTTCCGGAAGATTGCCCACCGGCGACAGCATCTGTCCTGGCTCCTCGACGTTCCCGGCGGATTCGATCATCACGGAGGATCCATGGATATCCGCGCGAAGACCTCACCCCGCGTGGGGGCCCGGTCCTCCGGGCGATGCCGGAGCTTGGCCCATCGCCCACGGGAGTGGGCTCCTACAGGGCCGGTGGTGCCACAAACACCGTAGGAGCCCGGTCCCCCCGGGCGATCCTGCCCAAATCAAACCCCATTCGCCCGGAGGACCGGGCTCCTGCACGCGCGCCTTGATCCCGCCCGCGTCCATGGGCATGGTTCTGATTGATGCAGCCCGCTAACCCGCGAGCGACTCCAGGGCCCGCGCGTGCAGCGCCGGAGTAGCGGCGGCAAGCACGCTGGTGGTCTCGAGGGTCAGTGCGCGGCCTTCCAGGTCCGTGAACATCCCGCCGGCCTCCCGCACGATCACCGCCAGGGCGGCGATGTCCAGGATGTTCACGTCGGATTCGATCACCAGATCGATGCGTCCGGACGCCAGCAGGTGATAGTGGTAGAAATCCCCGTAACCCCGCGTGCGGTTCACCTGGCGCACGATCCGCGCCAGTCCGTCCCAGCCCCGGCCCGCGGCAAGCGTCTGGATGTTGCCCACCGACAGGGTGGCGTCGGCAAATGCCTCCACACCGCTCACGCGCACCGGCTTGCCGGAGAGGAAGGCGCCCTGACCTTTTTCTCCATACGCCATCTCCTCAAATTCCGGGGCGTTGGACACCCCCAAAACCAGTTCCTCGTTGTGCATGAGCCCGATCTGGGTGGAGAAGAAGGGATACTGGCGCACGAAACTCTTGGTGCCGTCGATGGGATCGATCAGCCAGGTGTAGGGCGCGCTCCCGCCGGAATGGCCGGTCTCCTCGCCATAGAAACCATGCGCCGGGAATGCCCCGGAGATGATGCCCCTGATGGTCTTCTCGGTCTCCACGTCGGCGATGGTCACCGGGCTCCGGTCCTCCTTGAGTTCCACCGGGATCTCCTGTCGGTAGTAGCGCTGGATGACCTTCTGGGCAGCCTGGGCGGCCTCGATGGCGGTCTGAAGAAAAGGGCTCATGGATCGTGTTCCGGATACGGGAGTCTGTCGTGCGAAGGCCGCACAGATTAACATGAGCGGCACCGGCTCACATCCCGTGATGCGCCCCGGCGCCTTGTCATGGACCGTGTTTCCATCACCGGAACCGGCGGGCAGAACGGCGCAGCGCGCATGTTGTCCAACCCTTCCTGCCGGTTGCTTCAGCGAGGTTTGCAGCAATGAAACGTATCATCGGGCTCGCCTTGACCGCCGGAATCCTCGGGGCCTGCGCGCCCCTGACCCTGGAGCAGTGGTCGTCATCCTATGCACACATACCCGTCGGTGCCACCGTGGTGCTGAACGAGGCCCTGCCGATCCGCTCCGGGCATACCCGCGTGTTCATGCAGGACGGCCGGGTGGTGCCCAAGGGCGGCGTGAACATGTACTACCCCCACTGCAACTTCGAGGTCGTCACCCTGAGCGACGGATCGGCGCGCATCGAACCCGGCCGCTTTCTGGTGACCCGCCATCGCCAGGGCCACGTGGAGGTGGTACAGGAACGCGGGCCGACACAGGTGGCATCCCTTGTGCTGGTATCGGGAGACGCGGACGGCAGTGCTCCGCCCATCAGCCGCCTGATCCATTACGAGCTGCAGTCGGACGATCAGACGGACGTGCGGCGGCTGACCTGCCACGGCGGCTTTGCCGACGACTGGGAGGCGCGATTCCCGACCCTGGCCGAGATGCACACCGTGCTGGGCGACCTGGTCCGCTGGGAGGAATAGGGGATTTCGTGAGGCGTGAGGCGTGAGGCGTGAGG
>SKOF01000407.1 GCA_007120155.1 Thioalkalivibrio sp.
GCGGTGCAGGCGTACCCGCGCCGGCAGCCCGGTGAAACCGGGTTCCGCGCTGGCCTTGAGTACGGCCGCATCCGCCCGGTCGAACCAGGCCTCGATGACGTCCTCCTTCTCCCTGAAATGCCGCCGCACGTCGTCGAGGCCCACGTCCAGGGATTGCGCCACGTCGAACAGTCGAACCTCCTCCCAGGAACGTTCCTCGGCCAGTGCCACGGCGGCATCGACGATCTTCTCCCGCAGATCGGGTTTCCTCGGCATGCTCGATCCTCCAAGCTGTTGCCCGGACGTCCGGCATTCCTCGTGCGGACACGCCGCGCCAAGTGCCGTACCCGTCCGCCATCGGGTTGACATGCTCATTACGCTGAGCGCAGAAAGGGGGCTGGAAATTCGCCCCGCTTGCCATGATCATAGCTTGCCCCTGCACCTTCACGGAGCGCAAACCGAACTTTCCGGAGCCGTTCACATGTCCACGCGGACGACACCCCTCACCGATGCCCTGCATGCATACCTGCTGGAGCATTCCCTGCGGGAACACCCCCTGCTGAAGCGGCTTCGCAAGGAAACCGCGTCGCTGCCCGAGTCCAACATGCAGATCGCCCCGGAACAGGGGCAGTTCATGCAACTGCTGATCAGGCTCGGTGGTGCCCGCCGCTGCCTGGAGATCGGCACATTCACCGGATACAGCAGTCTTGCCCTGGCGCTTGTGCTGCCCGCCGACGGCGAGATCGTCACCTGCGACCTGAGCGAGGCGTACACCGCCGTGGCCCGGCGCTACTGGCGGGAAGCCGGCGTCGAGGCGCGCATTCAATTGAAACTCGGGCCCGCCGCCGACACACTCCGCGCACTGATCGACGCGGGAGAGACCGGCCGTTTCGACTTCGCCTTCATCGACGCGGACAAGGGCGGATACGCGACCTATTACGAGCTCTGCCTGCGCCTGCTGGGAAGCGGGGGATTGATCGCGGTGGACAACACCCTGTGGCACGGCCGGGTCGCCGATCCGTCCGTGGTCGACGACGACACCCTGGCGATCCGCGAATTCAACCGCATGCTGCGGGACGATCCCCGTGTCGACATCAGTCTCGTGCCCGTGGGTGACGGGCTGACCCTGGCGCGGAAGCGGACATGAGATCGCGCCGTCAGGCAGCCGGCCTGGCCCGGACCCGGGGCCCGCGGCACGGACACCCGTATCCGTGAAGGTCTGGCCCCTCGCCCTGGGCATCTATCTGCTGATGCTGCCCGTGACGGCCATGGTGCCGCTGCTCTACCAGCTGACCGAAGGCCGCTACCCGGGGCTCTCGGATCTGGAACGTCACCTGTTCATGTCGGCGAACATGGCGGGCGCCTTGCTGTTCGCCCTGATGGCCGGGCTGCTCTCCGACCGGCTGGGCCGGCGCAAGGGTCTGATCGTCCCGGCACTGATGGTCAATGGCCTGGTCCTGCTGCTGATGACCTGGCACTGGCCCTATCCCGTCTACCTGGGACTGCGTTTCGTCGAAGGCTGCGCCCACATGACCGCCCTGAGCCTGGCCATGACGCTGGCCGCGGACGGCGCGCGCCGGGGCCGCGAAGGCGGCGCCATGGGGCTGGTGGGCGCCGCCATGAGCCTGGGCGTGGCCAGCGGTGCCGTACTGGGCGGTCAACTGGGGGCGGAGGTGCCCGAGCGGGTGTTTCTCTGGGGCGGCGTGCTGATGCTCGCACTGTCCCTGGGCAGTGCACAGGTGATCCGCGACGCGCACGCCGCGCGCGCCCCCTTGCGCCTGCGGGCCCTGGTGGCCCTCACGCTGGAACGGCGCACGCTGCTGGTGCCGTACGCATTCACCTTCGTCGACCGCCTCACCGTGGGGTTCATCATCTCCACCGTGTCACTCTATTTCGCCACCGTGCTGGGTCTCGAGGCCGCGCGCATCGGCCTGGTGATGGCCGCCTTCCTGCTGCCCTTCGCTGTGCTTACCTGGCCCGCCGGCCTGCTGTCCCAGCGTTGGGATCCGGCGGCGATGATGGCCAGCGGCAGTCTGCTGTACGGCGTGGTGCTGGCCGGCCTCGGCCTGGTCACCGAGCAACTGGTACTCGCGTGGATGGCGCTTGGCGGCGTCGTGGCGGCACTCATGTTCGCGCCCTCCCTGGTGCTCGTGGCACGGCTTGCCGACCCCGCGCAGCGGGCCACGGCCATGGGCGGTTTCCACCTCGCCGGCTCCCTGGGTTTCATGCTCGGCCCCCTGGTGGGCGTGGGCGTGCTCACCGGGCTGCAGTCCCTGGGTCTGCCTCCCTACCCGGGAGTGTTTCTGGTGGTGGGATCACTGGAGGCGCTCTGTGTTCTGGTTTGCCTGCCCTGGCTGCTGCGCCTGCACCGCACCGCCGGCCTGCGGCAGGCCCCGGACCGCGGGCCGGATCGGCAGTGAATCCGAGGGGCGGGATGGGGGGGTGATCAGGGTTCGAGGGGCCGCGGCATCCTGCGAAATCTGTTGATCCTGTGCGGGATGTTTCACCTCTTTCCCCGGACTCAGGGCGCGGGACCTGCGGCCACCGGCCCCGCGGGCGGGCGGGCGATGCCACGGAGCAGCCGCCCCAGGATGTCCGTGCCGGTGATGACCCGCGGGGTGTGCCCCCAGAGGAGAATGACGTCGTCTTCCAGGATGTCCTGTCCTTCACCGCCGTGACCCACCCGGAATCGCTGGATCAGATCGCCCAGTTTCTCGGCGGGATTGCGCACCACGATCGGGCGGTGACAATGGCGCATGGGATTGAAGCGCTCCGGTGCGAACAAGGCCTCGCGAAGGAAATCATCGGACCTGAGCAGCAGCCGGGGTTCATGATCCTCATCGACAATGACCACCCAGCTCTTTCCCGAACGGTTGAGCCTGTGCAGAAACGCATCCCGCGGACTGGACTCGATGCCCGGAAAAACGGGTCGGTTGCCGTCAAACGGCAGGGGCACCACGCTGCGAGGGTCGATCACCTCCCCCTCATCGGACAAGGCCACATCATCCAGCTCCAGAAAATTCAGTGCCCCCTGGCCCTCCACGCGAGCGATTTCGGTTTCGCTGGCATCCATATGCAACTGGATCACCCGGCGCAGATCCCGTTCCCGGAAATAACGGATCCCCTCGCCGCCCAGCCAGATATCCAGGACCCAGGCCGTCGGACGTGCGACGGGATACAGCAGGATCTGGTAGAACCTCAACACCGGTGCCAGCGCCGAGGACATGCGCAGGGCATGACGGGTGAAGTAGGACTGCGGAATGATTTCCGCGAACACCGTGATCACCACGGTCGAGAAAATGAACGCCGCCACGCCGCTGAGCACCGACCCCGAAAGCAGGGCCAGCAGCACATTCACCCCCACGTTGCCCCAAAGGATGGTCACCAGGGCGAAATTGGCATCCTTGCGAAGACCGAGAACCTTTCTGGCGCCCGGATCTCCTTTCCTGGCCTGGACCTCCAGTTCCAGCTTGTTGAGAGAGAACAGCCCGAGGTTCAGACCCGACAGCATCGCGGACTGCGACAGGCACAGAAGAATCCCGATCCAGGTGAACAAGGTCATGCCCGTCACTCCCTATGACTTGTGTCAGGATGATCGCCCGGCTCCCCCCGGAGGCCGGAAACCTGCCAGCCCCGTCATACGGACCCGGAGGCCATCGAAGGTCATTGTGCCGTGTCCGCCGAAATCCCGCATTTGCACTATGCTCGGAGAGTGGTTCCGATCAATCTGTCGGGCGGATTACAGGAAAGCGATTGGCCACAGAGGGCACCGAGGACACAGAGAAATCTGAAAGATTGTGTGCGGATGGGCATCGCGATTCGCCCGGGGGCCGACACCCTCCTCAGTTCCAGTCATTCTTTTCTCAGTGGCCTCTGTGCCCTCTGTGGCAAAGAACCATTCTTCCCAATCCGAACGACGCGACAGCGGTGAGGTATACCGGCCAGGCAAAGCCACTCGGAAGTTGATCTTTCCGAGGCCTACTTCGGTACAGATTTTCGGACAGATCCGCTTCCACCTGCCGGTTCATCCCTCAGCCGGGAGGACCAGCCATGCTGAAGTTACTCATCCCAGTGGACGGCTCCCAAAGCGCCCTTCGTGCGGTGCAACATGCAATCAATCTCGCGA
>SKOF01000485.1 GCA_007120155.1 Thioalkalivibrio sp.
CACGATCATGAACATGGGGACGGGGTGCAGCGAACGGGCTTGACCCTGCTGTCCAACATGATGATCGGCGCCGGGTTCGCCATGTTGATGCTCAGCGTGATGGTGGCCTCACGCAGGAACCAGGCCGCAGCCGGATTCCACTGGCGCCACGGGCTGATCTGGGGCGCCGCGGGATACGCTGTTTTCTTCCTGGCACCGGCGCTTGGTCAGCCGCCCGAGATTCCGGGGGCCGCCGGGGCGTCTCTGGAGGCGCGCCAGCTATGGTGGCTGTTCACAGTTGTGTGCACAGCCGCGGGACTCGCTGGAGTGGCGTTTCTCAGATCACCATGGCGTTGGGCCGCACTCGGACTAGTCGCGGTGCCGCACCTGGTCGGCGCGCCGGAGGCGCCCACGGCCATGTTCGCGGAGTATCCACCGGCCATGGCTGCGGAACTGGAGGTGCTCACCCGGCAGTTCTTCAGCGCGACAGCAATAGCAAACGCCATACAGTGGCTCGTGTTGGGGCTTGCCTCGGCCTGGGCGGTGCGGCGAATGCTGAAAAAATCGGAAGCCAACCTGTAGGAGAGTAGGAGACATGACCATGAAAGATCAGATTGCAACGGCTGCCACGCTGCGTACCGCGAGCGTCTCGACCTCGCTGTCCAGCCCGATGTTCCAGATCGCCGCGGCCCTCATGCTGGGCATGGTGATGCTGTTCGGGGTGGGTTTCGTGGACATGTCCGCAGTGCATACCGCTGCCCATGACATGCGCCACGCAGCGGGTTTCCCCTGCCATTGATGCTGATGGCCACGGTAGGTGCCTTGGCGATAATCCGGGTTTCCGGCATGCAGTTCATACAGTACCGATGATGGCTGCAGTCGCGAGCGCGATGCGGCCCAAAGCGAGGCAAGTACACCATAATGTCAAGTCAAATCAACATCGTTTGCGTTTCCGGCACACGTGAAAAGCTGCAGATGGCCGCCATGATGGCATCGGTCGCGGCCGCCAGCGGCGATACCGTGACCGTGTTCTTTTCCATGAACGCGCTGACGTACTTCGTTAAGGGGAACGCCGCGGATGCCCCGGTGGAAGGGGAGTTCGGCACGCTCATGGCGCATGAGGGTGTGCCGCCGTTCAGACAGCTTTTTCACCAGGCGGCCGAGCTTGGCGACGCACAGTTGTTGCCGTGCTCGATGGCGATGGACTTGCTGAAAATCACGGGAGATGATCTGGACCCGGAATTTGGTCCGCCAACGGGTCTGACGCGCTTTCTCGTTCAATCCGAGGGTGGGCAGCTGCTCACTTTCTGACCGCGGCAGGAGCAATCAAGTTATGAGTGAAGTGAAAGTTATTGACGCATGCAACACCTTCTGTCCGGGACCGCTCATGGAGCTCATTACCCATATGAAGCAGGCCAACGTGGGCGACACACTCGAATTGCTGTCGACCGACAGTGGCACGGCCACCGATGTTCCGGAATGGATCAACAAGGTCGGGCACGAGATGATCAGCACCGAACAGGTGGGCGACATCTGGCATATCAAGGTTCGGAAGACCAAGTAGTGAATGCGCAGTCTTTCGGGGCGCAAATTGCCGACGGGCAGGAACGTTTCAGCACACAGCGAGGATTGACATGAAAATCGTAGTAGTCGGGGGCGGTACGGGCGGCACCATCGTGGCCAACAATCTGGCGCGGAGGTTGGCCCGGGAGATTATGGACCGGAAGGTCCAGATCAGCATGCTCACGGACTCGGATCGCCACATGTATCAGCCCGGTCTGCTTTATGTCGCCTTCGGGCAGATGACGCCCGATCAGCTTTATCGCGATCAGGCCTCCCTGCTTGAGCCGAGCATTGATTTCCATGTGGATGCGGTCACCGACTTTCGTCTCGACAGGAACGAGGTTGAAACGAAAAGCGGCAAGATCCACAAGTACGATGTTCTGATCATTGCAACCGGCGCACGTGTCGTGCCGGAGGAAGTACCCGGACTGAACGAAGGGTCGGAAAGTTTCTTTACGGAGGAGAGTGCCGTCCGGATGCACAAGCGCCTCATGGAGTTCGAGGGTGGCACCATCGTGATGACGGTATCCATCCCGCACAAGTGCCCGGTCGCGCCGGTGGAAGCCATTTTCATGATGCACGACTTCTTCAAGGCGCGCGGTATCCGTGACAAGGTGACGCTGCGGTATCAGTATCCCGTCAATGCGGTCCATGCCACGCGCAACGTCGCCCACTGGGCCAAGCCGGAGTTCGAAAAGGCAGGCATCGAGTATGAAACGCTGTTCAACCTGAAAGAGGTGGATCCCGTCAACAAGGTGATCCATAGCGAGGAGGGCACCGAACTCAAGTACGACATGCTGATTGCGATCCCGCCCCACCGGGGATCTGAAATCGCCGACAAGAACAACCTGGGACAGGGCGGCTGGATCCCGACCGACCGTCACAAACTGAGTGTAGAGGGTTACGATAACGTCTATGCAATCGGTGATTGCACGAATATCCCCGTAAGCAAGACCGGATCGGCCGCCCATTACGAGGCGGAGGTGCTGGCCGAGAACATCTCCTCCATGATCAAGACCGGCACTTCGGTTCGCGAGTATGACGGCCGGGTCTATTGCTTTATCGAGGCCGGTTACGATCGTGCCACCTACAATTCGTTCGATTACGTCAATCTGCCCGACCTGAAGCCTGCGTCCAAGTCGATTCACTGGTTCAAGATGGCGTATAACCAGATGTATTGGACCACAGTGCGCGGGTTACTCTGAGGAGAAATAATCGGGATGGCAAACGAAAAATCACAGGTTTCTGCAATGGTGAATGAAGCGGACGAAACGTCACAAGGAGTGCCTGCGCTCGATGAAGCGGCGGTCAACGACCTGGTAGAGATGATCCATTTCCTGGCATCGGCCAAGGACGCGATGTCCGATGACATGGTGACGCGCATCGCTAACACGGCCAGCGAATCGATGACATTGCTGGACCGCCTTCTGCGCAATGAAGGTCTGCGGCGCCTGCTCCAGGTGCTGGATCGCCCTGAAAGTCAGTTCCTTCTGGTGAGCCTGGCGGATGCCATCGGCAAGATGAGTCGCGAACTCGCGACCATACCACCTGCCCAGGGGGGTATTTCGGGTATCTGGCGGGTCGCCCGGGAACCCGGTACCCAGGAAGGGCTTCGAGCGCTTTCAATGCTCGGCAAGTACTGGAATGAGGCCCTTCGGGATCTGCACCGTCGCGGTAGCTGAATTCTCCGAACATCATATGGGCTAGTCGCAGCGCGCCCGGGATTGCCCGGAGCAGGTTATTCTGACCGGGAGCCTGCGCGCTGCGATTTTTCTGCATGCAATTCATGTCGCTAGCGACATGGTCACCTTGCTCAAGCGCCACTGTGTCGGAACAGAGCATGGTGGCGCTTTCCCATGCCCGGCGCCTTGAGTGACGGCTCTTCGGAGATGCTGGACGCCGCCGAAGGTGTCAATTGAGACGCAGCCCTGCAAGCGATACCGCAGACAGCAGATGCGGACCTTGGAACGATCGGTCCATCGAGCAGATTCTTCGCTGCAATGCGCCTTACGAGCAACATCCCCTCGATCTGACGAATCGCCTGGCCGAAAACGCCGGGAAGCTCCGGGACTGGGTCGGCGAGGAATCATCCGCCCGCACGAGCCAGAGCGGCCCCTTGCCGAGGATCTTGAGGGGCCCCGGCCCGATTGCCGGGGCCCCGCATGATGTCCTGGGAGCGCGCCAGCCACGATCATCGGCAGTGCGCGTCTCTTCCAGCCTTGCATGGTTGCATAAATGTACCGTAGAGTACACACTAAACTGGACGGTACAATATCGAGGAGGAGTCGACCATGTCCGAACGACCGCCATTGCCGCCGTTTACCCGGGAAACCGCCATCCAGAAAGTCCGGATGGCCGAGAACGCTTGGAACACCGGCGATCCTGAGAAGGTATCGCTCGCCTACACGAAAGACAGCCGTTGGCGCAACCGCGCGGAGTTCTTCCAGGGACGGGAAGCGATCGTGGCCTTTCTGAAGCGCAAGTGGGCGAGGGAACTTGATTACCGCCTGATCAAGGAACTCTGGGCATTTCATGACAACCGGATCGCGGTGCGTTTTCAGTACGAGTGGCATGATGATTCGGGCAACTGGTTTCGTGCCCACGGCAACGAGAACTGGGAGTTCGACGAACGGGGACTGATGCGCCGGCGTGAGGCCAGCATCAACGATGTGCCCATCCGGGAGTCCGAGCGCAAGTTCCTGTGGGAACAGGGGCCGCGTCCGGACGATTTTCCGGGACTGACGGAGTTGGGGCTCTAGGTCATGCCCCGGGAGATCGCGGAACGGTGCGATGTGATCCCGGCGCTCGGGGAAGCCTTCAGGGAACATGGCTTCGCGGGATGCTCTCTTTCGGAGATCACGCGCCGGACCGGCCTTGGAAAGGGCAGCCTCTATCATTTCTTTCCGGAGGGGAAACAGGAGATGGCGGAGGCCGTTCTGGACGACGTGGCAAACTGGTTCGAGACGAACGTCTTCGCGATACTTCGGGAAAGCCCGGATCCTGGCCACGGTATCACGAAGATGTTCGAGGAAGTCGATCGTTACTTCCGTTCCGGCAAGCGTATCTGCCTGGTCGGTGCCTTCGCTCTGGACGATACCCGGGACCGGTTCGAAACCCGGGTGAATGAATACTTCACCGCATGGACGCGGGCGCTTGCAGATGCCCTGAAACGCAACGGCTTTGCCGCAAGAGAGGCAAGGGAGACTGCGGAGGACATCGTCGCGGGCATCCAGGGTGCGCTGGTCCTGGCCCGGTCGCAGGATGATCCGACCGTATTCACCCGCGTGCTGAAGCGGCTTCGGGAACGTGCGATGGCCGGCCCGGACCAATAGACCTCCGGTTGCCGGTATTCCTGCTCGTGTCGTGACGCGTTCGGAAGGGGGCTGGATGGAACTGCACAACCGGAACAGCACAAGCACTCGCATGGACACAGCGTCATCCCGGCAGGCGTCCCTGCGCAAGCGGATCAGTGAACACCCGCTGTATGCTGCGCTCCATACCGAAAGCAATCTCAGGGTGTTCATGGAACACCATGTCTACGCGGTATGGGACTTCATGTCTCTTATCAAGTCACTGCAGAGGGCCATTGCACCGACGCGCGTTCCGTGGGTTCCGTCCGAGCATGCGCACCATGTCCGTTTCATCAATCAACTGGTTCTGGACGAGGAGTCGGATCATGCCTTGACGAATGACGGCGGCGCCCTGTACGCCTGCCATTTCGAGAGCTACCTTCACGCAATGAAAGAGGTAGGCGCGGATGTTTTTCCGGTTTCGGCGTTTGTCGACCGGGTGCGCGACGAGGGCATTGACGTCGCCCTCGAGAGTCCAGGGATTCCGGCACCGGCAAGAGAGTTCATGCGATTCACGTTCAAGATCATTGAACGCGGGCAGCCCCATCTTCTGGCGGCGGTACTGGCGTATGGCCGGGAGGCCCTCCTGCCCCGGCTGTTCCGCTCATTACGGGAAGGATTGGCAATACAGCCGAGCCACGCACCCCATCTCTACGGGTACTTTCAACGCCATATCGAGCTCGATGAACAGGCGCACGGTCCGCTTCTGGTCCGGATGGTGCAGGATCTGTGTGACGGTTCGTCCGCAAAACAGGCGGAGGCGATGGATATTGCGGAACGGGCCCTCGCGGCACGGCTCAGGTTCTGGGACGGCATCCATCAGGCATTGCCTGCATGATACTTTCCAATGAGAGGCGTTGAACAGGCACTGATCCGCTTCTTTGAACAAGCGGCGCAGAGAGACAGTGAGCTGCTGGAGAAGCTGACCAGGGAACGATCCTTCAGCATGGAGGAGGATCGATGGAGCTTCACCCTGCCGGATCTCCACCGTTTCCTTCAATGTCACGAGGCGGTTTTCGCCGCGATTGACTACAAGGACTTTCGGCGGGCGATATTCAACAGCCCGGTCAATCAGGCCATCAGGACGTACGGTGCGGAAGTGATTATTGTCGATAACCAGGGCAAGGTGGATCAGTCATCTTATGCCATTGTGTGGAACACGGCGGGATCCCGGTCCTGAGTCCGCTCGGGACGGGTCCGCCTTTCGGTGTCGGGTTCAACTGCTACAGTTTCCGCAATCGGGATGGGTATCGGGAGCCGTCCGAAGACCTACGCGCCATCCTGAATGAACGGGATCCCTTGCTCCATACTCCGCTGGGCCCTCGCCAGTTCCTTGCCGACATAGGCAGCGTGGTCGAACGTCGATACCCAGCCGTTTCGGATCAGTGTCAGGTAGATGCTCCGGGCATCGCGGCCCTCGATCACGCGGATCAGCGAATCCTGGTAGTCATAGTGCTCGACCAGCAGCGTGTCCCCGTCGATGTGAATCACGAAATAGCCGGCCTTGTCGAGCTTGATGTGGCGCGGATCGGTACCGGTAGCGAAAACGCGTTCGACCGCCGGATGCGCCTGCGGCGCATCTCCGGGGCGGCCTCCCACGCCGGCGGGCGCAGCCGATTGCACCAGTTTCCTGACCCGGGCGTGAATGGCGGCAACGTCGGTACAGCCGATCATGTCGATCGGCTGTACCTGCTGGCGGAACGCGTGCACCTCCGCCGCGGACGTATTTCTCAGGATCGGCCGCATGCCGGGCGCGCCGGGTATCCTTTGGTTTTCATCCATGCCGTTTTCGAACAACGCCAGCATCGTCGCCCCTGTCAGGTGTCTGGGTGGCTCATTTCCGGCACAGACAAGAAAGCGGATGGCGGGATTCGACAGGATGTTCTTGATGATCTTCTCGATGCCGATGTTCTCGGTCTCCACCTTTCCGACGATGCAGAGCCCGGCAGGCGGATGACGGCTCACGGCCTCTGCCAATTCGACGCTGCCGAGCGTCGTGACGGCAATGGGCGCCCGGGGATCCGTGACGAAGTAGGTGCCGGGCACATACGGCCATGTACGGCGCCTGGCCCGGGTGGTTGCAAAGGTCCGGCTCAGGAAGAACCCGAAATCCTCCATCCTGCTCGGCATCGGTCATCCTCCAGCACGCCATCCACCGGATCAATGCTAAGACGAAGACGCGCGCTGGACAATCAACAGGTTCCGGGGTCCGGAGGCCTGTTGCCGGGAGTGCCTCGGAACGGCGCGGGCAAGGATGCGGGGATCGGGATGAGGCCGGGCCGGTCCCGATCCCGGAATTCGTGAAGGCGGGCGGTCGAACTCAAGGCCCCGTCTTCGTGCCGACCCGGATCCCGTGATGACGGGCTCCGGCCGTCAGGGGGTGGATGACCGGGCGCCGAACAGTTGGATCCATTGCCGCCGGACGAGGCCGTTTATTACAATGGGCGCTCAGGTTGATCACCGCGTCCTCCCCCCGAGGCATCGGCCCGGGGGACTCACGAGTCTTTTGGTTTCCGGGGCAGGGATGCTATGATCGCCGTCTTTCGGCCCCCTGGCTGGGTGGCAGAGTGGTTATGCAGCGGCCTGCAAAGCCGTGTACGCCGGTTCGATTCCGACCCCAGCCTCCATTTCCTTCCGGATCACCCTGTCTGTGCGGCTACAATGTTGTTGTCCGCGCCTTTCCCATGCCCGGGTGGCGGAACAGGTAGACGCAGGGGACTTAAAATCCCCCGGCTTTGGCCGTGCCGGTTCGAGTCCGGCCCCGGGCACCACCCCTTCCCGGGGCATCGGGGACTGACACATTCGGATGTCCCGCGTCTCAGTCTTCGGTGGTGGCGGCGACCCAGATGCCGTAATCACAACGCAACAGCGTACCGGCACTATCCACCAGATCACCGTGGGCATAGGCCACACCGTTGAAGTGACACACGGGTTCACCCGGCACCTCCTGACGCAATACCTCCATGTCCTCATCCATCTCCATGGCGATGGGTGAGTTCTGCAGCTCCGGATCCTGGGCGCCCACGTGGGGTGCTGTGTGGCTTTCTGTCATCTGGGATCTCCCGTTCGGTATGTCGTCTGGGGCGCAAGGCCTGAATCTGAAGCATGCCCCCGCTCACCGGCGCTCGTCTTGATCGCCGTCACCCGTGCGTGCCATGGGCAACTGCTACACTCGCCGGACGGGGGCGCCGTCGATATCCGCTCGGAACAGTGTACAACGCCCTGTCATTGCTTCACACGGCCGATCGGGGGAACCATGGGAAAACCGAGCGACGAAGAACTCAAGACCGCCCTGACCGAGGCCGCAAGGATGCGTGAACAGGGTGACGACCCCCGGTTCCTGGCAAAGTGCCTGCTCAACCTGAACTACCGGATGAGGTATCTGGAGCATGTGCGCCAGGCCGCGGAGAGTTACCTGCATTCGGGGCTCGCAGAACACAACCACGCCATGCTCATACGTGCCATCGACGCGTGCAGGCAAGCCGAGATCCGGGGCGGCCCGGAAGAGGGCGAGGATCCGTGGCTGGAATGACCGGGCAGCCGGCTGCCCCGCTGTCAGCAAACGGCCTGCCGTATCGCTTCATAAAGGGTTCGCAACTTCTCTGTGGGTTCCCCCTTCCCCTCCCGTGCCAAGGCATGACGACAGCGGTCATACGCCTGTTCGGCGAGTTCGCGGTCCCGGCGCGCACGGGCCAGCTCAAGTACGATCCGACACAAGGGCTCGTGAAGCGGGTCGATCTCCAGGGCACGGGAGGCAGCCGCACAGGCGGCGTCCTGTCCCTGTTCGTCGGCCAATCGGTGCACCATCGTGTCCACCGCGTCGTGAAACCGGCGTCGCAAACGCGGTCCCGCCGGTGGCGGCCAGTGTGCTGCCTCCACTCCACTGTCCTGGGCCAGCTCAAGCGCATCTTCCCACGCAGTTAGACTGCCATTCATGGCCGCCTTGAGATGGTGCTCCAGTGCCCCGAAATCGGTCCGGCACGCGGCGGTATTCAGCGTCAGATGTCGGTCCCGGAGCTGGACGGCATCCGGTATGCGGAGCCGACGGCGCAGGCGATAAAGCAGGGTGTCGAAGGCACGTCGGGCCCGGTCGCCTTCGGCATCAGGCCACAGGGCGTCAAGCACGTCCGCCTCGGCAATTCCGTTCTCGCCGGCGGCGGCGAGCCACCGGAGAAGCCGCGCACCTTTGCCCACGATACGAATTGTTCCGGTGGCCCCCTCCACCCGAAGGACTCCGAGGGCTTGGAGGCGAAGCGGCCAGCCAGTCGCCGGGGCATGCGGCGGCGGCTGCCAGTCGTCCAAGCCGTTTGTCCGGGCCAGCCGACACAGATAGCGGGTGTCGACACCGAGGGCCACACCCCGACCACAAAGATCCTCCAGCTCCCCACGCTCACACCACGGGATGCACAGATAGCCCTGCGATTGACCCTCGACAAGCGCCTGCTCAAGCAACCGGTCAGACCAGCGATGTCGTCCGCAGTCGCGCAGGGCCTGGGCCGCGGTCAGACGTGCGAGCCATCGATACAACCCCATGTCCCGGCGGCGGGCCATACGATCGATGGCGATCGCCTCGGCAAGCGTCGTGCGGTGCTGACCGAGCCGGCGTCGCGCGCGGGCTACCGCCAGGCGCGCAAGCAGCTGAGCATTGTCGGGGCCACGGCCGTCGATCAGTTGCCAGGCCTCTTCAGCGATACCGGCCGCCCCGGCGACGTCACCGCCGCGCAGCAGCGTCCATCCGCAGACCCAGGCCTGAAAACTCGCATCGGTGGCCTGTCCGGGCTCGGTGGTGAGACGCGTGCGGGCGACCCAGTCCCGGGCAAGGCGGTCGTCTCCGCTGCGCAGGGCGGCACAGGCGCCAAGGGCCTGAAGCTGGAAATCCCAGAGATGCACACCATGCTCCTCGGCACGACGCAGTGCCGATTCGACGGTCAGCCGCGCGGCATGTGGATCCGGATCGAACCACAGCTGATATCCGGCCACCGCGGCGAGCCACATCTGCTCCTGGAGCGGTGGAAGCCTGCCGCGGACTTGTGCAATACGACCCTGTTCAACGGTACGCGTGGCGCGGATACGGTTGCCGTAAACCCATACATCAGTCACCAGCAGCACGTGCAGGATGCGCATGCGTTCCATGTCCGAGATGCTCAGTCGGACCACCCTTTCCGCAGCACCGATCCATGCCGCCCCACGGTGCCCTCCCGGTGCGATCACGCCGATGAGCAGCAGGGCGGCGGCGCTCAGTTGCGCGGCGGCGGACGGTTCAAGTTCCTCGATCCGCTGCGGTCCGAGTTCGTCGAGCACATCCAGCAGCCAGCGGACACGACTGAAATCACCCCACCGAAGCCATGCCTGTTCGACGAGGCCGGCCCAGGCCAGCGCGGCACCGCTGTAATCCCCGTTGCCGCGAAGCGCCGGGAGCGCGGCAACGAGTTCATCATAGGCCGCGGCGGCGTCTTCGGGTATGAGCGCAAGGGCATGCCAGAGGTGCAACCGTGAGCCGGCCGGGCGGGAGCTCTCCGGTATGCGCCGGAGCCAGTCGCGCACCCTTGGATGCTCGCCCTTTCTGACCAGTTCAGGGGCCAGCCGCGTGATCACTTCACCGGACCGACTCCAGTCACCGGCCGAAAGCCACTGCTCCACGGCCTGTGCCTCCGCGCCGGCTGCCGCAAGGGCGTCTCCGAGGCGGCAATGCCGCCGGGCGAGGCCCTCGCGGTCAAGATCGCGCAGACAGACCGCCAGTTGGGGATGGAGGACGACATGATCCCCCCGCCACTCGATGAGGCGGTTCTGCCGTGCGAGATCATGCAGTCTGTCGCAGGCCCCGGGGCCGGCCAGTGCCTCCACCACGGGGCGTGGCACTTCTTCCCGGACGGCCAGTGTGACCAGCAATTCGCGATCCGCCCGCTCCAGGTCGGATAGCAGTTCATGCTCCAGGTATCGGTTCAGACTGCCGAGCGTTCCGCAATTCCCTGCCTCTGCTTCCAGCAAGGCGCGAAAGCCGGCCAGCCATCCCCGAGACCGGTGCAGGGCGTCCGCCACGGTCTCGGGATTCAGTTCCTCCGGCGGCAGGATGGCGCCGGCCGCGCCCGCGGCTTCGTCCGATGACAACCGAAGGTCATTCCATAAGACGCGTTCCACCAGGCCCTCCATACGCAACCTTTCAAGCGAGGGTGGAGGAGGCATTCGCGCCGTGATCACCACCGCACTGTCCGCCGGGCACGCGGTGGCGAGGTGCCCGATCAGTCGGTGGAAGCCCGTGCATTCGCCCAGGACGTCGGCACCATCGAGTACCAGCGTGTATGGCGCATGGGGAGCCAGGAGGGCGGCGATCTCTTCACCGGGATGCGTCAATGATCCGGCGTGGGCGGACCCGCCCGGACCGGTCCCGGTCCCGTGCAGGGCCATGATTACGTCCTCCAGCAGGTGATGGGGGTCGTGGTCCTCCGCGGCGAGCCGGAGCCAGATCCGTTTCCCGGGCCGCGCCCGCAGCAGGGTTACGGCGAGAACGGTCTTGCCGGCGCCGGGAGGCCCGTCAATCCACAGAATGGCCGAGCGGGACAGCTTCGCAAGGGCTGCGTCGCGGCGGCCATCGAGCCATCCGTCAGCGCCGGGCGGCGGTCTGTGGCGCATTGAAATGGCGGCATCGTCCTGCATGGCGGCGGGACTTGCTTGTCGGGTGGCACGAACGGCCGGATGGCCCTGACGTTTTGCCAATCGCTCTACTCGCGTCATGTGTGAGACAGATGTAAGACGCCCTTTTTTATCGTATCGCCCGAAGGCATCTTTCTCAAACTGCCAACTCAAGGGAGGACGACGACCATGGGAAAATGGTTGCAGTATCTGCCCGGCGCGCTTTTGCTGACTCTGGGCGCCGTGCCCCTGCTGGCGCAGGTCAACATCCCGTACACCTTCCAGGCCGGAGACACGGCCAGGGCCTCGGAGGTGAACGCCAACTTCAATGTTCTCCGGGACTCAATCGAGTCCCTGCAGGCCGAGGTCGCCGCCCTGCAGAGCGAACTTTCCGTGGTCCAGGCCAACAACGCACTCGCGCTGCATGATTACGTGGAGATCATTCCCGACCCACATGTCCTCAATGAGTACACGGTTCGCTTCTCCGGTGTGAACGTGCAGATCGTCAACGGGCAAGGGGATACGAATACTGTCAACGGACTCGGCAACCTCATCGTGGGCTACAACGAGAGCCGCTCCGGCACTGGCACCAGCGTGTGCAACAACGGGGAGTATGACAACGAGGCGCAATGTACGATCGCCGGCCACGTCTGGGCGGAGAATCACAAATCGGGCTCACACAACATCGTCGGCGGCCGGGAAAATTCCTACTCGAGATACGGTGGACTCATCGTCGGCTACCGGAACTACATCAATCGGCGCTTTGCCACTGTCACCGGCGGCTCCCACAGCGCCGCATCAGGCATCATGGCATCCGTCGGGGGCGGTTTCGCGAATTTTGCACGGGGTGACTACAGCAGCATCCTTGGCGGGCGCAATCATCCGGCCCATTACACAGACCAGACCATCCCGGCAATCGAATAGAGGACATGCGGATCATGAACAGACAATGGGCGATCGTCGCCCTGGTCGCTCTGCTGCTTGCCGCCTGCGGCGGAGGCGGCTCCGGCGGCGGGGATGAAGGGCCGGATGGTAACGGTGACAGCCCGATCACCGATGACAACGGGCAGGACGGTGGAGTGGGCGATGGTGCCGACCCCGATCCGGACAGCGGGGATGACGGCGACACGGATGAGGACGGGGAGGAGGATGCGGTGGCCAGTGCATGGAACGAGATGAAGTGGAACGAAGGCTTCTGGCAATGATGGCGCTCCGGCCGGACCGGGGGAGGCGCGTAAGCGTCTTGTAAGGGGATGCGGCCATGATGAAGCCGCTCTCCCGGTCGGGCGGTTATCACGGAAGGCGTCCGTTCCAGAAGGGCTGAACTGGAGTCCCGAAAACGGAGGGAAAAATCATGTGGATACGAAACTGGATCCGATCATTGCCGATCGTGGCACTCGCGGCCCTGATCGTGGTTACCTTGGCGACGGGCTGCGGGGGAGGTTCTTCGTCATCCGGAGACGCTCCGCCGCCTGACGATTCCGGCACACCGCCCGGAGCGTTCAGCAAGGAGGAGGCTGCCGCTTTCGTCACTGCGATGTTCCGCGATTCCGGGGATTGGGGAGAGATGGTGGAAGACGCGCAGGAGTCCCCAATCCCTCCATCGGATCTCGAGGATGACATGTTCGCAGTTGCCCGGGCGTCTTCGGGCTCAATTTCGGACGCGATCCGCGAAACCACGCGCATCGGTATCCAGTCTTCGTGGAGCGCCGACTGCCATTCGGGCAGCATGTCGGTGACCGAAAGGGCCAATGGTTACGATGCTGTATACAACGCCTGCACCATCGAGAGTCCATTCTTCTCGATGTATATGGACGGCAATGTCTCCTATTCCATCGACGACCAGGTGTCCGTGTATACACACGTAGCCAGGGTGGACTATGAGCACTTTACCTTGCGAATGTCTTCGGGTGACGGTGACGAAATCGACTTGTCGATGGATGGTTCCATCATCGCCCATACGGACGACCCGTCTTCCGGCGAGGGATTGGTCGAACTGGACCTGACCATGGAGATGGCGGCGGACTGCGATGGGGCGACACAACACGGGGTATGGGAACTCGACTATTCAATGCATGTTCGGCCGGTCGGTAACGACATATTCGAGCTGGAGATCAACGGCACCATGACGGGTGCCGGAATTACGACCACGGTCGAGACGCTGGAGACCGTGCGCATCGAGAAGGACAAAGAGCATCCGCATGACGGACAGGTCCGGGTGACGTACGGCGGCAGCACGACAACCGTCAAGTACGAAGGTGACGGTCTCTGGATCGACAACGACTACTACGGCTGGGCGCAGTTCAAAGCCCAGTACATGGACGAGCAATTCGATCAGGATGCCTGCGTGATGTCGGCGGCCTGAGGACACGGGGCGGGCTGGTAACGGCCCGCCCCGTCTCTGTTGATACTTGCCCTATCCGAACCCCCTGCGCCTGGACCTGCCGGCGGGCGATTACCACGTCAGGGTGGGGCCCATGGCCATCGACGGTCATCCCGGCACGCGGCTGACCGGGATTACGGTCCCGGCGGAGGGTGAGATCGAACGGCGTGTCGATTTTTCCTCCGGGCAATTGGAGGTCCATGTCACCGCCGAACCGGACTCCTGATCAGGGCGCGCACCCGCCCCCGTGCCGGGTGAAGGGCCTCCACCAGATCCCTGGGCAGGGGCAGGGGATCCCCGTGCATGAGGCTCGCCACCAGTTCG
>SKOF01000538.1 GCA_007120155.1 Thioalkalivibrio sp.
ACAAGGTCCGCGCGGCTGGCGTCCAGCCGTGCCAGAAGCTCCGGGAGCCGGGGTTCCGCGGGCGGGTCGAGATCGGTCATCAGGGCCATGCGCCGGCTCGAGGCAATGAGCATCTGGCTCGCGCCCGCCTTGCGCAGCTCGTAACTGTCCTTGCCCGGCTTGTCCACATCGAACGCATGGTGGGCGTGTTTGACCATGGCGATGCGCAGGCCCCGTTCACGGAGCCGGGGAATCAGCCGTGTCAGCAGGGTGGTCTTGCCGGTGCCGCTCCAGGCGGCAAAGCCCAGAACGGGCAGCATGGAGGGCAGGGTGTCGACGCGATCGGTATTCATCCGCACAGTATATCGTCGCACAGCCTTGCGGATCGGCGGACAATCGACAGAAAGCTGCGCTTGATCAATATCATTCATTTAACTGTGGATATGGCTAGAATAGCCGGTGCAAACCGAACATAAAAAAATGCATCCAGAGGTTGACCAATGATACCCATGACACGCCGTTTCATTCTCGCCGCAATGGCGGGACTGTTGCTTGCCGGCCTGACCGCGGGCCCCGTTCAGGCCAAGGATCCCCTGTGGGCCGCCCTTGCGGAAGGGGGCAAGGTCGTGATGGTGCGCCACACCGAGTCCGAGGAGGCGGAACCGGAACGTTCCCTGCACCTGAGCGATGGCGATTGCAGTGAAGAGCAGAATCTCAGTGACGAGGGCAGGGCGCAGGCAAGGGCCCTGGGAGACGCCATCCGGCAGCACGGGGTGCCGGTTGCGGAGGTCCTGACCAGCGAATTCTGCCGGGCGCGCGAGACCGCCGAACTGGGCTTTGGCGGGGCCGAGGGCTGGAATGCATTGAACCTGCTCAATGCGCTTCCCGCGGACGACGCGGATTTCCTCTTGGAGGACGTGCGGGATCGCATCGGCGATTTCCGCGGCCCGGGCAACCTGTTCCTGATGACCCATCGTCCGAACATCAACACCATCACCTTCCAGAACGTGGAGGCAGGCAGCCTCGTGATCCTGCAGCCCGATGGCACCGGCGGGTTCGACGTGTTGGGCGAGATCCCGCTGGAATCGTACTACTGAATTGACAGTCCGCGAATGAACGCCAATCAACGCACGTTGATGACCTGAAAAGTGAACTGTGAAGAGCGCAGGGGCTTTTCTGAAGCGAGATGGTCTTCGCGCCCTTTGCGCCCTTTGCGTTGATTGGCGTTCATTCGCGGGCTGACTCCTTATCTGATCGGCAACATCCCTCGTTCCTGTGCCAGGATGCTGGACAATATTTCAAGAGTTCTTGTAGTATTGAAATATGGATCAGACAACAGCCATCGGGATGTTCGAATCCCTGTCCTCGCCGGTGCGGTTGGACGTCTACCGGCTGCTGGTGCGACGGGGACCGGAGGGCATGGTGGCGGGTGACATATCGGCCGCCCTGGACCTGCCGCCCACCAATCTCTCCTTCCATCTCAAGACCCTGACCCGCGTGGGTCTGCTGTCCGTGACCCAGGAGGGCCGCTACCAGCGCTACCGGGCCAACATTCCCCTGATGGCGGAGCTGATCGCCTATCTCACGGAGGAGTGCTGCGCCGGGCATCCGGAGCTGTGCGTGGACGTCTCCGCCCTCTCCGGATGCGTCGACGCCGACTCCGATCTGCCAGCCACCCGCCGCGAGCCCTGAACCATGAACATCCTGATCCTGTGCACCGGCAACTCCTGCCGTTCCATCCTCGCCGAGGCGGTGTTCAACCACCTGGCGCCACCGGGCTGGCGGGCCATGAGCGCCGGCAGCAAGCCGACCGGATTCGTCCATCCGCGCAGCTTGGCCCTGCTGCAACGGGAGGGCATCTCCACGGAAGGCCTGCACAGCAAGTCCTGGGAGAATCTCCCCGAGACCCCCGACGTGGTCATCACCGTGTGTGCCAGTGCTGCCGGCGAGACCTGTCCTGCCGATCTGGCCCGCCCGTCTCACCACCCCTCTACTGCGGCCACCGATCCGCTCGCTGTGACGGGGCGTCTGGCACAGCGTAGGAGCGGCGACCCCGCCGCGACCGGCCGTGGCCCGATGGACACCGCCTTCGGCCCGGGGTCGGGCCTCCTACATCCGGCCCTGAACAGGGTCGTGTCGGCTACGCCTGCGCCGTCCTCCGGTCCGCGCGCCCCGTCACAGCGGCGCCTCGACGCCCTCGCCACGAATGGTGGTGAGACAGGCGAGCCGGGTCCGGCGGTCCGTGCCCACTGGGGTGTGGATGATCCTGCGAAGGCGAGCGGCACGGACGCCGAGATCGAGGCGGCCTTCGAGCAGGCCTACCGGATCCTGCGCCGGCGCATCGAGGCCCTGCTGGCACTGCCCCTCGATGAGCTCGAACGGGATCCGCAACGTCTGAAATCGGAACTGGACCGTATCGGCGGGCCTGGCGCATGAGCAGTCCATGGCACAGCAAGAGTCGGGGCCGTTCGTGAATCGGAATGCTTCCGGCGATACGGTGCCCGTCAGCGAGGGCATGGGATTCTTCGAACGCTACCTGACCGTGTGGGTGGCCCTGTGCATCATCGCCGGTGTGGCCCTCGGCCAGTTGCTGCCCGTGGTCCCGGAAACGCTGGCGCGCTGGGAGTACGCCTCGGTGTCCATCCCGGTTGCGATCCTCATCTGGGCCATGATCTATCCCATGATGGTGCAGATCGACTTCTCCGCCGTCCTGAGGGTGCGCCGTGAGCCCAAGGGCCTTGTCATCACCACCACGGTCAACTGGCTGATCAAGCCCTTCACCATGTTCGCCATCGCCTGGTTTTTCCTCATGGTGGTGTTCGCACCGTGGATCCCCGAGGACTTGGGCCGCGAATACCTGGCCGGTGCCATCCTGCTGGGCGCGGCACCCTGTACCGCCATGGTGTTCGTATGGAGCTATCTGACGCGCGGCGATGCCGCCTACACCCTGGTGCAGGTGGCGGTGAATGACATAATCATGCTGTTCGCCTTCGCGCCCATCGTGGTGCTGCTGCTGGGGGTGTCCAACATCGTCGTGCCCTGGGAGACGGTGGCGCTGTCGGTGCTGCTCTACATCGTCATCCCGTTCTCGGCGGGCTACCTCACGCGGGTTCTGCTCATCCGGCGCAAGGGCATCGAGTGGTTCGACAACGTGTTCATGAAGCGTCTGGCGCCGGTGACGCCCATCGGGTTGCTGATCACGCTCGTGCTGCTGTTCGCCTTCCAGGGTGAGACCATCCTGAACAACCCGTTCCACATCCTGCTGATCGCGGTGCCGCTCACGATCCAGACTTTCCTGATCTTCTACATCGCCTATCGCTGGGCGAAGGCGTGGAAGGTGCGCCATGCCGTGGCCGCGCCCGGGGCCATGATTGGTGCCAGCAACTTCTTCGAACTGGCCGTGGCGGCGGCGATCGCCATGTTCGGACTGCAGTCCGGGGCGGCGCTCGCCACGGTGGTGGGGGTGCTGGTTGAGGTGCCGCTGATGCTGGCCCTGGTGCGCATCGCCAACCGCACCCGGCACTGGTTCCCGGCGCAGGAGGCGCCGCAGCCCGCGTGAACGCGATCAGCCTCAGCGCCCGGGCGCGGGACTGGCTGCTGGATCGGGGCGGTGAAGTGACGCTGCGCGGCTCACCGCGCCACGGCTGCTGCGGCGGTCACGCAGCGGTGCCGGTGGCCGAAGCGGGTGCGCCCCGTAGCAGCGAAGGGTACGCTGCGCAGGAGGTGGACGGTGTATGCGTGCATGTGGAACGTGGACTGCACGACGGACCCTACCGCATCGACCTGGAGGGTTTCCTGTCCCTGCACCGCCTGACGGTGGTAGGCGCAGTGGGTCGCTGGACGAACAAGCCATGAATCGCATCCGGGAATCGGGAGTCACACATGTTTGAGCATATCCTGGTGGCCGTGGATTTCTCTCCCGCCTGGCAGCGCCTGGAGGCACAGTTGGAGCGTTTGAAGGCCCTGGGCTGCCGGCGGATGACACTGGTACACGTGATCGCCTCCGGCTACACCCAGGCGCCAGAGGTGACCCATCGCGAGCATTACGAGCAACGGCTCGGCGAAGTGGCGGATTCGATGCGGGCACGGGGTTTTCAGGTCGACACCGA
>SKOF01000173.1 GCA_007120155.1 Thioalkalivibrio sp.
CTGCCATTGCCTGCGGTGTGCGCCTTGCCTTGGCGCTTTTGCGGGGCTCTGAATGGCAAGATATTTACGGGACACGACACTAGTCTCTGGCGCCTTCCTAATCCCTGAAATTGTTGTATTGCAGGGGAAGTCCGACATCAGCCTCGCGTAGCATCGCGATCACCGCCTGCAGGTCATCGCGCTTCTTGCCCGTAACGCGCACCTTGTCTCCCTGGATGGCCGCCTGTACCTTGAGCTTGGCCTCCTTGATGAGCTTGACGATCCTGCGGGCGGTATCGGTCTCGATGCCGGCGAGCACCTTGACCGTACGGCGGGCCTTGCCGCCGCCTTCCTCCAGCTTGCCCGGCTCCAGGCAACCCACATCGATGCCGCGCTTGGAAATCTTCTGCACCAGAATGTCCATGACCTGGTCGACCTGGAACTCCGCGTCGCCGAATAGCGTCAGCTCCATCTCGTTGAGCTCGATGGCAGCGGCGGTACCCTTGAAATCATAGCGGGTGTCGATCTCCCGGCGGGTCTGATCCACCGCATTGCGCAGTTCCTGCATGTCCACTTCGGACACCACGTCGAATGATGGCATGGGGCTCTCTCCACTGGTTTATCGGAATGCGGCCATTATAATCGGGGCCACACCGGATTCGGGACCCAATATGCAACGACTGTTCGTTTCCACCGGAGCCGGCCTCATGGCCCTGGCCGTGGCCCTGGGCGCATTCGGGGCCCACGGGCTGAGGGGCATGCTCGAGCCGGCCATGCTTGCCGCCTGGCATACGGGCGTGCAATACCATGTCTACCATGCGCTGGGTCTGCTGGCCCTGGGAGCCCTGCATACGCGGCTGCACGCGGGCGGCGCGGGACTGGCGGGCCTGCTGATGCTGGCCGGCGTCGCGCTCTTCTGCGGAAGCCTCTACCTGATGGCACTGACGGGCATGCGCGGGCTGGGCGCTGTCACCCCGTTCGGCGGCGCCGCCTTCATCATCGCCTGGCTGATCTTCGCCTGGGGCGCCCTGAAGGGCCCCGCCCACCCCTGACTCCGACTGATTTCCTTCACATCCGAGAGGCAATTGCCCACATGGCCGACATCTCCTTTTCCCTGCACGCTGAACAGACCCTGGAATCCCTGCTGGAGCGCATGAGCGAGTTCGACGCCCTGGCGGATCTGGACATGGACATCATCGACGGGGTGCTGACGCTCGAGTTCGAGGACGGCGGCAAGGTCATCATCAATCGTCAGGAGGCCGCCAGCCAGATCTGGCTAGCCTCCCCGGAAGGACCCGCCCACTTCGGTTATGACGCCGGCCAGGACGCCTGGCTCAACGACCGCACCGGCGAGAGCCTCACCGACACCCTCAACCGGGTGCTGAGCGCGGGTTGCGGCGAGCAGATCCGATTGTAATCAAGGTCAACAGACTGACCGCGAAGGGCACGAAGGGGTTTTGCGCCAAAGGCTTTCCTGGCGTTCTTCGTGAGACCCTTGCGGTCGGGCTCTTCGAACAGCATGTGTAGGTTGGGGTGAGGAACGAAGCCCAACAGTGCGGAGCGTCGGTAGCCACCCCCGTTGGGGTTCGCTGAGCTCACCCCAACCTACAATTGATCAGGCATCTCCCTGGCATCAGCAGCAGTATCTCCGCACGCTCCGCGTTCCGGCATTCACTTCATTTGCGTCTGTTCGCGGACTGAATCGCCTTTCAGCCCTGTTCCTCCCGCGGTGCGCGCAGGCGGCTTTCCACGGCAAGCAGGACCGCCTGGGGGCGTTCCGATTTCATGGCCTCATCCAGCAGGGTCCAGGTCTCGGCGAATCCCTCCCTGTCCCGCAGCTTCATGCGCGCGAGCCCGATGGACAGGCTGCGAAACTGGCGAAAGAACAGGTAGCTGAACGTGGCGACGATGAGACCCGCCCAGGGCTGGCCCTGGAACCACAGGTACACCGCCACGCCATAGCCCACAAAGGTCAGAAAGAAGATGAGCGCGGCATAGTGGTGCACCGTGGCCACCACCTGCTCAAGGCGCTCACGGTGCGTATCGATCTCTTCCTGGCTGAACATGATGGATCTGCGGGTTGCTTTGATGATTCAAGATTCAAGATTCAAAGGCAAGAACCCGGCAGCCGCCCCCTTTGAATCTTGAATCTTGAATTTTGAATCATCCTCTACGACGAGCAACTTACGCTGATCTCTTTCGCCCATTCCGGCGGCAGATCTGCATAGGCCTCCATCTCCGGCTGTTCGTCGAAGGGTCGCTCCAGGAGGCGCCGCAGGCCGTCCACCCCCCTGAACTCTCCCTGCTCCTCGGCCTGGGCAATGGCGATCTGGGCCAGGTAATTGCGCAGAATGTACTTGGGGTTCACCGAGAGCATGTGCGCCAGGCGGTCCTCGTCCGGGCGGTCCTCCTGGTCCAAGCGGTCGCAGTAGTCACCCATCCATGCATCGAAGGCCTCGGGCTCGCGAAAGCCCCAGCGGATGCCGCCGTACCAACCCGGTTCATGGAACCGGCCCACTGCGCGGAAAAAGCGCGTGTAGTCAATCCTGCTTTCGGCCATGAACGCAAGCAGGCGGCTGACCAGTTCCCGATCGCCGTCGCGGACTTCCAGGAATCCCAGCTTCTCGCCCATGCGTTCCTGCCAGGCCCTGTCAAACAGGACCTCGAACCGATCCAGCACCGCCGTGGCCCGTTCCCTGGCCGCCTCTTCGTTGGCGTCAATCAAGGGCAGCAGCGCCTGTGCCAGGCAGGCCAGATTCCACCAGGCGATCCCGGGCTGCTGATCGAAGGCATAGCGCCCGTGATGGTCGGAATGATTGCAGATATAGCCGGGATCATACGCATCCAGGAAACCGTAGGGCCCATAGTCGATGGTCAATCCCAGGATGGACATGTTGTCGGTGTTCATCACGCCGTGGGCAAAGCCCACCGCCTGCCAGCGGGCGATCAGCCCTGCGGTGCGCTCGACCACCGCCTCCAGCAACGCCAGGTATGGGTTGTCCCGCTCCGCAAGCTCCGGGTAGTGATGCGAGATAACGTAGTCAGCCAGTTCCTTCAGCCGCTGCTCCTGGCCCGAGTGGGCGAAGTATTCGAAATTGCCGAAGCGCACATGGCTGCGCGCCATGCGCACCAGGATCGCCGCCGACTCCACCTCCTCGCGGTACACAGGCATGTCGCTGCCCAGGATCGTGAGCGCCCGGGTGGTGGGAATGCCGAGCCCGTACATGGCCTCGCTGGCCAGGTACTCCCGGATGGTGGACCGCAGCACCGCCCGCCCGTCGGCGCTCCGGGAAAAGCGCGTGGGGCCGCTGCCTTTCAGCTGCAGTTCCCATCGGCCGCCGTCCGGGGCCTCCACCTCGCCCAGTATCACGGCACGCCCGTCGCCCAGCCGGGGCACATAGACGCCGAACTGATGCCCGGCGTACACCATGGAGACGGGCTCCATGCCCGGCAACGGCACCTGCCCGGTGAAGGCATTGACGAACTCCGCCCGGTTCGCCTCCTCGGGATCCAGTCCGATCAACTCGGCCGCTTTCTCGTTGAAGGCGACACGGTAGGGTTGGGGAAACGGGGCCGGTGGCGGACGATCATAAAAGTCATCCGGCAGACGGGCGTAGGAATTGATGAATCTGAGGGACTCTAATGTCGGCATGGAGCGATGTTGCTGTTTTGAGCAATTTATATCAAGACAGAGGCCGCGCGGGAAAGCGGGGAAAGCGGCAAGAAACCCGGGGAGCCGGCCTGTGGAAACCCTGAAGAGGGTGGCCTTTTCCCACTTCCCCATTCACACTTCGCAATTCCTGTTGCGCGACGCCCGCTTCCCCGACGCCACTCATGTCCGACCCCGTTCCCTTCCGAAATCGCCTGGCCAAGAACCTCCGCCACTGGTCCAGGTGGGCGCGCCGGCAGGATATCGAATGCTTTCGCATCTACGATCGGGACCTGCCGGAGTTCCCGGTTGCCATCGACATCTACGCGGGCCGCCCCCACGTGCAGGCCTACGAGACGCGCTGGGATGCCGATGAGCAGACCCACGACGCCTGGGTGGACATGGTGCGGAACACGGTGGGGGAACTGTTCGGGACCCCGCCGGGCGAACTGGCCTTCAAGGTGCGGCGGCGGCAGAAGGGAACGGCACAGTACGAGGTCACGGGCCGCCCGCCCGCGCCCTTCGTGGTGCAGGAGGGAGGGCTCCGATTCGAGGTGGACCTGCATCGTTACCTGGACACGGGGCTGTTCCTGGATCATCGGCGTACACGTGCCATGGTACGCGATCAGGCGAAGGACCGGCGGTTGCTCAACCTGTTCGCCTACACCGGCAGCTTCACGGTCTATGCGGCCGCGGGCGGCGCGGCGGCCTCCCTCAGCCTGGATCTCTCCAACACTTACCAGGACTGGACGCGACGCAATCTCGGGCTCAACGGCCTGGACCTGCCGCAGCACCGGCTCGAGCGCTGCGACGTGATGGACTGGCTGGAGGATTCACCCCGGCTCGGTGAGCGCTTCGACCTGATCGTCCTGGACCCGCCGTCGTTCTCCCACTCCAAGGCCATGCAGACCACGCTCGACGTGCAGCGCGATCACCCCTGGATGATCAACCGGGCCCTCGGCCTGCTGTCGCCGGAGGGCACGCTGTATTTCTCCAACAACCGGCGTGGATTCAAGCTCTACGAGGATGAACTGACCCCCTGCCACGTGGAGGAGATCACGAAACAGACGGTCCCGGAGGACTTCCGGCGCCATAGGCCGCACAGGTGCTGGGTGATACGGCGGGGAAGCTGGAAGCCGGGGCTGAAGTGAGAAGTGTGAATGGAAGTGCGAAGTGTGAATTGGGAAGTGCGAAATAACCCCTCTGACCCATACCCTTGGGCCATCCTTCCCACTTCCCAACTCACACTTCGTACTTCGCACTTCAAACGTCATTCCACCAGCTGAATGATATGCCCCCCCGAGCGCTCGTCCCGGGTCAGCCCGATCAGCCCTTCCTTTTCCGCCGCCTCCAGCAGTTCGCTGAAAGAGCGGAAACCGTAGTAACTCTCGTTGAAACCCGGCTTGCGGCGCTTGATGGCCTGCTTGACCATGGAGCCCCAGACCGGTTCGTCTTCTCCGCGTTCCGTCCGCAGGGCCTCGGCGGTTTCAACGATGAGATCCATGGCCTCCTGCTTCTTGTCGTCGCCTTCCGGTTCGGACTTCTTCGCCGAGGCCGCCTCCTTGCCACCGGATTTGGCCGGCTTGCGCGGCTTGCGCTTCTTCTGGGCGGCCTCCCGCACCAGGTCGTCGTAATAGATGAACTCGTCGCAGGCGGCGGTGAGCAGATCGGAGGTGGACTTCTTCACGCCCACGCCGATCACCAGCTTGTTGTTCTCCCGCAGCTTGGCCACCAGGGGCGAGAAATCGGAATCGCCGCTGATGACCACGAAGGCGTCCACGTGACCCTTGGTGTAACAGAGATCCAGTGCATCCACCACCATGCGGATGTCGGCGGAATTCTTTCCGGACTGGCGCACGTGGGGAATCTCGATGAGCTCGAAGGCGGCCTCGTGCATGGGCGCCTTGAATTCCTTGTAGCGGTCCCAGTCGCAATAGGCCTTGCGCACCACGATGTTGCCCTTGAGCAGGAGCCGCTCCAGGACCCTGCCGATATCGAACTTCGGATACTTGGCCTCGCGAACACCGAGCGCGATGTTCTCGAAGTCGCAGAACAGCGCCATGTTGCGGATCTCAGCGGGACTCGACATGGGGGACCTCTCTGGGCGGTGTCAGCCTTCAGCGTACATCAAAGCGGCGGGGGTGTGGCTGTATTCCGTTGCGGGACGCGGAGGGCGCAGAGACGCAGAGAACGCAGAGCCTTTTGATCAGGAATCCTTTGCGCTCTCTGCGTCTCTGCGGCCTCTGCGTTGAATCACCAACCCCGCTCAGGCCGCCGGATCCATGATCTCGAGCCCGCCCATATACGGGCGCAGGGCCTCGGGGATATGGATGCGGCCTGCAGCGTCCTGGTGGTTCTCCAGTACCGCTACCAGGGTGCGGCCCACGGCGAGCCCGGAACCGTTCAGGGTGTGCAGCAGCTCCGGCTTTCCGGTGTCGGGATTGCGGTAGCGGGCCAGCATGCGCCGGGCCTGGAAGTCCTCGAAGTTGGAACACGAGGAGATCTCCCGGTAGGTGTCCTGCCCCGGCAACCAGACCTCGATGTCGTAGGTCTTGGCGGCCGAGAATCCCATGTCGCCGGCGCACAGCGCCATCACCCGGTAGGGAAGCTCCAGCCTCTGCAGCACCTGCTCCGCATGGCCGGTGAGCGCTTCCAGCGCGTCCCAGGAACGCTCTGGCTGCACCAGCTGCACCAGTTCCACCTTCTCGAACTGGTGCTGGCGGATCAGCCCGCGCACGTCCTTGCCGTAGGACCCGGCCTCGGAACGGAAACAGGGGGTATGGCACACGAACCGGGCAGGTACATCACCGGCCTCCAGTATGCTGTCGCGCGCCAGGTTGGTGACCGGCACCTCGGCCGTGGGAATCAGGTAGTAGCCATGCTCCGCGATATGGAAGAGATCCGCCTCGAACTTGGGCAACTGCCCCGTGCCGCGCAGGGAATCGGCATTGGCGAGATAGGGAACATACACTTCCTCGTAGCCGTGCTCGCGCACGTGCAGGTCCAGCATGAACTGAACCAGCGCCCGGTGCAGGCGTGCCATGGCACCGCGCTTGACTGCAAACCGGGCACCGGCGAGTTTCGCGCCCGCGGCGAAATCCAGCCAGCCGTGCGGTTCGCCCAGGCTTACATGGTCGCGCACCGGGAAGTCGAAGCGCCGCGGCTCACCCCAGCGGCGCACCTCCACGTTGGCCTTCTCGTCCAACCCGTCCGGCACCGAGGCATGGGGGACATTGGGGATACCCATGAGAAACTCGTCCAGCTCGTCCTGAAGCCCGGCAAGCCGGGTTTCGGCCTCGGCCAGCGCCTCGCCCATTCGCGAGACCTCCGCCTTGAGAGGCTCGATGTCCTCGCCCCGGGCCTTGGCCTGGCCGATCGCCCTGGAGCGGCTGTTGCGCTCGCTCTGCAGCTCCTGGGTGTGTACCTGGATCTGCTTGCGCTCTGCCTCCAGACGGGCGAAGGTACCGGTGTCCAGTTCGAAGCCCCGACGGGCCAGCCGCGCGGCGGTCTCTTCCAGTTCGTTACGCAGGCGTTTGGGATCCAGCATGGAGGCGTTCCTGGCTCGCAGTTCACGGAAAAATCAGGGGCGAATGTTAACACAGCCGCCGAAGCTCCCGGGACGGGCTGGTGCTAGAATGAGAAGATCGTTTCAAGAGCCCCTGCACAAGGGCGCCAGTACACAGTGAAACGGGAAACGCCCTTTGAGAAAGTAGAGCCGCGCGTCCTTCCGTCCACCCTTTCAGAAAGTGAATCCCACATCATGCACGCAGAAACCCGACAGACCACCCTCGACGCCCGGCAACGGGAAGACCTGATGCGCGACCTGGCGGCGGCCCTCCCGGCGGAAGGGCTGCTGCACACCGTCGAGGACATGCGTCCCTACGAGTGCGACGGTCTGGCCGCCTACCGGCGCCTGCCCATGGCGGTGGCGCTGCCGGAGACCCTGGAGCAGGCCCAGGCGGTCTTGCACCTCTGCCGGGAGGCGAAGGTGCCGGTGGTCGCCCGGGGCGCGGGTACAGGGCTCTCCGGCGGCGCCCTGCCCCTGGAGAACGGCCTGATCCTTTCATTGGCCCGCTTCAACCAGATCCTGGAAGTGGACGTGGAGAACCGCTGTGCCGTGGTGCAGCCCGGCGTGCGCAACCTGGCCATCACCGAGGCGGCAAGCCCGCACGGGCTCTACTACGCCCCCGACCCTTCCTCCCAGATCGCCTGCACCATCGGCGGCAACGTGGCGGAGAACTCCGGTGGCGTGCACTGCCTCAAGTACGGGCTCACGGTGCACAACGTCATCGGACTGAAGTTCCTCAATATGGACGGCGACCTCATCACCCTCGGCGGCAAGACCCTGGACGCCCCCGGCTACGACCTGCTGGCGCTGATGACCGGCTCCGAGGGCATGCTGGGCGTCATGGTGGAAGTCACCGTGCGCCTGTTGCCCAAACCCGACCGGGCACAGGTGCTGCTGGCCTCTTTCGACCAGATCGACGATGCGGGTCACGCGGTGGCCGCCATCATCGGCGCGGGCATCATTGCGGCGGGCCTGGAGATGATGGACAACCCCGCCATCCGCGCGGCCGAGGATTTCGTGCACGCCGGCTACCCGGTGGACGCCGCCGCCGTGCTGCTGTGTGAACTGGACGGCAGCAACGCGGAAGTCTCGGAGCAGATCCTGAAAGTACGGGAACTCCTGCTGGCCCACAAGGCCACCGCGGTGCTTACCGCCGAGACCGACGAGCAACGGGACCGCTTCTGGGCCGGGCGCAAGGCGGCCTTCCCCGCCGTGGGCCGCATCTCGCCGGACTACTACTGCATGGACGGCACCATCCCCCGCAAGCATCTGGCCACGGTCCTGAACCGTATCGGCACGCTCGGCGAGGCGTACGGCCTGCGGGTCGCCAACGTCTTTCACGCCGGCGACGGCAACCTGCACCCCCTGATCCTGTTCGATGCCAATAACGAGGGTGAACTGGAGAAGGCCGAGGAACTCGGGGGCGAGATCCTCGAACTGTGCGTGGAGGTGGGCGGCACCATCACCGGAGAGCACGGTGTGGGCGTGGAGAAGCTCAACCAGATGTGCGTGCAGTTCAGTGCCGAGGAACTGACCCAGTTCCACGCCATCAAGGCCGCCTTCGACCCGGAGGGCCTGCTCAACCCCGGCAAGGCCGTCCCCACCCTGCACCGCTGCGCCGAGTTCGGCGCCATGCACGTGCATCAGGGGAAACTGCCGTTCCCGGATCTGCCTCGATTCTGAAGACGGGACTCCCGCTGGGCCTCCGCAGGATACGCGGCGTTCGCAGAGGCGCGCGCTGTGACGGGGCGTCTGCCACTGCGTAGGAGCGGCGACCCCGCCACGAACCGATTTAGCCCGATCGACGTCCGCCTTCGGCCCGGGGTCGGGCCTCCTACATCCGGCCCTGAGCCGCGTAGTCCGCCTTCGGCCCGGGGTCGGGCCTCCTGCATCCGGCCCTGAGCCGCGTAGTGTCGGCTACGCCTGCCGCCGTCTTCCGGTCCGTGCGCCCCGTCACAGCAGCATCTCGATGCCTTCGCTACGAGCGGTGGTGAGATGCGGGCTAACGCGCCGGGCGCGTGTGCTGGGTGCGGAATTTCTGCGGGCGGTGTTTGCGGCCCGTGCGGTTGCCCTCGCCGCCGGTCCTGCCGGTGCCGGCGGGCTGGAAGCGGGGCACGAGATGACGCTTGCCGTTGCCGATCAGGTCGGCGCGGCCCATCTTCTCCAGGGCCTCGCGCAGCAACGGCCAGTTCTCGGGATCGTGGTAGCGCAGGAAGGCCTTGTGCAGGCGGCGCTGGCGCAGGCCCTTGGGTGAAACGACTTCCTCCGCACCCTTGCGGCGCACGTTCTTCAACGGGTTGCGGCCCGAGTGGTACATGGCGGTGGCCAGCGCCATGGGGCTCGGCAGAAAGGCCTGCACCTGGTCGGCGCGAAAACCGTTGCGCTTGAGCCACAGGGCAAGATTCATCATGTCCTCGTCGGTGGTGCCCGGGTGGGCGGCGATGAAATACGGGATCAGGTACTGCTCCTTGCCCGCCTCCTTCGAGAACCTGTCAAACAGTGCCTTGAACCGGTCATAGCTGCCCATGCCCGGCTTCATCATGTGGGACAGGGGCCCCTGCTCCGTATGCTCCGGGGCGATCTTGAGATACCCGCCCACGTGGTGGGTCACCAGTTCCTTGACGTACTCAGGGGATTCCACCGCCAGGTCGTAGCGCAGGCCCGAGGCGATGAGCACCTTCTTCACACCCGGCACTTTGCGCGCCCGGCGATACAGGTGGATCAGGGCGCTGTGGTCGGTGTTCAGATTCTTGCAGATCTCCGGATACACGCAGGAAAGGCGCCGACAGCTGGCCTCGATCTTCTCGTCCTTGCAGGCGATGCGGTACATGTTGGCGGTGGGACCGCCCAGGTCCGAGATCACGCCGGTGAAGCCCTTGACCTTGTCGCGGATCTCCTCGATCTCCCGGATGACGGATTCTTCCGAGCGGTTCTGGATGATGCGCCCCTCGTGCTCGGTGATGGAACAGAAGGTACAGCCGCCGAAACAGCCGCGCATGATGTTCACCGAGAAGCGGATCATCTCCCAGGCGGGGATGCGCGCATCGCCATAGGCCGGGTGCGGGGCACGGGCATAGGGCAGGTCGAACAGGGCGTCCATCTCAGGCGTGGTGAGCGGGATGGGCGGCGGATTCAGCCACACCTCCTTGTCGCCGTGGCGCTGTACCAGTGCCCGGGCATTGCCCGGGTTGGTCTCCAGGTGCAGCAGCCGCGAGGCGTGCGCATAGAGCACCGGGTCCGCTTTCACCCGCTCGAAGGACGGCAGGCGCACCACGGTCATCTCCCGGGGATGGTCCCGGGGGATCTCGCGGTGCAGGTGCACCACCTTGACCGGCGGCGGCGCATCGGGTGCCTGTTCCGCCGACTCGCAGGTGGCGGGCGTGACCATGGCGTAGGGATCGGGATGGGGGTCCACCCTGCCGGGGGTGTCCAGTTCCGTGGAATCCAGTTCCACGAAGCCGCCGGGCACCGCGTCGCGCAGGAAGGCCGTGCCGCGCAGGTCCCGGATGTCTTTCGGGTGTTCGCCCTTCGCCACCCGGTGGGCCACATCCACCAGGGCGCGCTCGGCGTTGCCGTAGAGCAGCAGGTCCGCTTTCGAATCCAGCAGAACGGAGCGGCGCACCTTCTCGGACCAGTAGTCGTAATGGGCGATACGGCGCAGCGACGCCTCGATGCCGCCGATGATCACCGGGGTATCCTTGAACGCCTCCCGGCAGCGCTGGGTGTAGACGATCACCGCCCGGTCCGGGCGCCTGCCGCCCTCGTCGTTGGGGGTATAAGCGTCATTGCGACGGATCTTCCGATCCGAGGTGTAGCGATTGACCATCGAATCCATGTTGCCCGCGGTGACCCCGAAGAACAGGTTGGGCCTGCCGAGGCGCCGGAAGTCCTCCGCCGAGGTCCAGTCCGGCTGGGCGATGATGCCCACCCGGAAGCCCTGGGCCTCCAGCAGGCGGCCGATGATGGCCATGCCGAAACTGGGGTGATCCACGTAGGCGTCGCCGGTGATCAGGATGATGTCGCAGGAATCCCAGCCGAGCGCCTCCATCTCCGCCCGCGACATGGGCAGAAACGGCGCGACGCCGAAGCGTTCCGCCCAGTACTTGCGGTGGGAGAAGACATTCTTGGCGGGGAGCATAAGGATCGATTCAATATTCAAGATTTAAGATTCAAGATTTAAGATTCAAGATTTAAGATTCAAGATTCAAAATTGAAGGGAGGGATCGGGGCGCAAGGTCGTGCACGTCTCCGGAATGGCCCCCTTGAATATTGAATCTTGAATCTTGAATTCGCCCGTTGCGATTCCGAGAAATTCAGTCAGGTATTAGACGCCCATCACCCCGGGAATTCAATCTGCTGCCAGCAGCAGGACCACCGCATGGGCCGCGATGCCCTCCTCCCGGCCGGTGAAACCGAGGCGCTCGGTGGTGGTGGCCTTGATGCTGACCCGGTCCAGGGCCACACCCAGATCGTCCGCCAGATTCGCGCGCATGGCCTCGATGTGGGGGGCCATCTTCGGCGCCTGGGCGATGATCGTCGCATCCACGTTGCCCGCCCGGTAGCCCTGCGCCCGGATGAGTTCCGCCACCCGGCGAAGCAGCACCCGGCTGTCTGCACCGGCATATGCCGGGTCGGTATCCGGGAAATGCCGACCGATATCGCCCAGCGCCGCCGCCCCCAGCAGGGCGTCACAAAGCGCATGGATCAGCACATCACCGTCCGAATGGGCGGCAAAGGCGCGATTGTGCGGGATACGCACACCCCCGAGAACCAGATGATCGCCGTCCCTGAAGGCGTGTACGTCGTAACCGTGGCCGATGCGGATGTTCATGTCGTGGTCCTGGCTTTCCTCTGCGCCTCCGCGGCAAGCTCTTCACCTTGATTCAACGCTGCCCCAGAAAAAACTCCGCCAGCGCCAGATCGGCCGGGCTGGTGATCTTGATGTTGGCCGGGCTGCCTTCCACGAGGCGCGGAGCATGGCCGGCGCGTTCCATGGCGGAAGCCTCATCGGTCACCAGCGCGCCCTCGGACAGGGCCGATTCCAGCGCCTTCGTGAGCATCTCCAGACGAAACATCTGCGGCGTGAAGGCACGCCACAGGTGACTGCGATCCACGGTGTCCGTCACCCGGCCACCGTCATCCGAACGCTTCAGGGTGTCGCTCACCGGGGTGGCCAGCAGGCCGCCCACCGGATCGTCGGCCAGACTGTCCAACAGGCGATCCAGGTCGTCTCTGCCCAAACAAGGGCGCACCGCGTCATGGACCAGCACCCAGTCATCGGCCGCCGCCTGACCCTTGAGCGCATGCAGGGCGTTGAGCACCGAGTGGCAGCGTTCCTCGCCGCCGTGCACGATGAGCAGCGGCCTGTCCGTGCGCACCTGCAGGTTCTCGTAGAACGGATCATCGGCGCCGATGGCGACGGCGAGTCCGGTGATGCGCGGGTGACGGATAAACACGTCAAGGGTGTGTTCCAGCACCGTCCGGCCGGCCAGTTCCAGATACTGCTTGGGACGGTCGGCTCCCATGCGACGGCCCACCCCGGCTGCGGGGATCACGGCCCAGAAGGCGGGGGATGCGGTCATCGGGCGTCGCCGGTCCGCTCGACCACCTGGAAGAAGATCTCATCACGACGGATCATGCCCAGGTCGCGCCGGGCCCGCTCCTCGATGGCGTCCAGGCCTGTCTTGAGGTCGGTGACCTCCGCATCCAGGGCGGCGTTGCGGGTGCGCAGTTCCTCGTTCTCGGCACGCTGGGTCTCCAGGGCCTGACGCAGCTGCCACACCTCGGCCACACTGCCCTCGCCGATCCACAGTTTGTACTGCAGCCCCAGCAACAGCACCACCAGCAATCCGGTCAGCCATTTCATGGGCAGCTAGTGTAACCCAGACGGGGGCCGGATCCATCGGGTCCGGTCACGGGGCTTCAACGCATACAGTTCGCAAAGGCAGTTAGCCACAGAGGTCACAGAGAGGAACCGAAATCCGATAACGTGTCTCTGTCCTTGCGCTCCTGGCCGTGGTTTTCTCTGTGTCCTCGGTGACCTCTGTGGCAAATATGCCTTCTCTCAAGAATCGAAGAAACGCTCCCACTCAATCAACTCGCGCCGCTGTTTGCACCGGACGATCAGCCGAGCTGCCGGAAGGCATCCCGTCCGGCGTACCGGGCGGCGCTGCCCAGGGCCTCCTCGATTCGGATGAGCTGGTTGTACTTGGCCACACGGTCCGATCGGGACAGGGAGCCTGTCTTGATCTGGCCGGCCCCTGTGGCCACGGAGAGGTCGGCAATGGTGACGTCCTCGGTTTCGCCGGAGCGGTGGGAGATGACGGCGGTGTACCCGGCAGCGTGGGCCATGCGGATGGCGGCCAGCGTCTCGGTCACCGTACCGATCTGGTTGAGCTTGATGAGGATGGAGTTGGCGATGTGCCTGTCGATCCCTTCCTTCAGGATTCCGGTGTTGGTGACGAACAGGTCGTCACCCACCAGCTGAACCCGGCGGCCCAGCTTCTCCGTAAGCAGCGCCCAGCCGTCCCAGTCGTCCTCGGCCATGCCGTCCTCGATGGTGAGTATCGGATACTGATCCACCCAGCCGGCCAGGTGGTCGACAAACGCCGCCGGCTCGAAACTGCGGCCCTCGGATTCCAGCACGTACTTTCCATCCTTGTGGAACTCCGAACTGGCGCAGTCGAGACCCAGCCAGATCTCTTCACCCGCCTTGAACCCCGCCAGTTCGATGGACTCCAGGATCACCTCGATGGCCGCCTCGTTGGAAGGCAGGTCCGGCGCGAAACCGCCCTCGTCACCCACGGAGGTGGACGCCCCCCGGGCGTTGAGCACCTTCTTGAGCGCATGAAACACCTCGGCACCATAGCGCACGGCCTCGGCGATGGAATCGGCGCCCACCGGCAGGATCATGAACTCCTGCATATCCACGCTGTTGTCGGCGTGGGCC